>CAYQRP010000154.1:0-3363 GCA_964419815.1 uncultured Luteolibacter sp.
TCCACCACCGCGTCGAGAAGGTATTGCACACCCTTGTTTTTGAAGGCCGATCCACCGGCCACCGGGATGAGCTTGTTGGCGATGGTCGCGCGGCGGATGCCTTGCTTGAGGTCTTCAAGAGTGACCGTTTCCTCCATCAGGAATTTTTCGCCGACCGCTTCATCGACATCGGCAACGGCATTGAGCAGTTCGTTGTAGGCCTCGTCGGCGATTTTCTTTTGCTCGGCGTCGAGTTCCTTGACGGTGTAGGTCGAGCCAAACTTGTCGTCGTCGGAATAGTAGACCGCCTTGCGGTTCACCACATCGATCTGGCCCTTGAGGTTTTCTTCAGAGCCGATCGGGATAAGAATGCGCACGGCATTGGCGCCGAGCTTTTCCTTCACTTCGCCGAACACGCGGTCGAAGTCGGCACCGGTGCGGTCCATCTTGTTGACGAACACGATGCGCGGCACATGATACTTGGTCGCTTGGCGCCAGACGGTTTCGGTCTGCGGTTGGACACCGGCGACGCCGCAGAACACGACGATCGCGCCATCGAGCACGCGCAGCGAGCGCTCCACCTCGGCGGTGAAGTCCACGTGGCCGGGGGTGTCGATGATGTTGATGCGTTGCTTTTGCTCGGGGAAAAGTTTGAAGGTCCCCTCCTCCACGCGTTGCCACCATTCGGTGGTGACGGCGGCGGATGTGATGGTGATGCCGCGCTCGCGCTCCTGTTCCATCCAGTCGGTGGTGGCCGAGCCGTGATGCACCTCGCCGATCTTGTGGATCATGCCGGTGTAGAAAAGGATCCGCTCGGTGAGGGTCGTCTTGCCCGCGTCGATGTGCGCCGCAATCCCGATATTACGGGTGCGTTCGAGCACATGTTGGCGTTCTGGACTGTTTGGATTCACGAGGGATTCGCGCGGTGTTGCGGAGGCAAATTAGAAGCGGAAGTGGGCGAAGGCGCGGTTGGCCTGAGCCATCTTGTGCACATCGTCGCGCTTGCGAACGGCCGCGCCTTGGTTGTTGGCGGCGTCCTTGATTTCGTTGGCGAGCGCCACATGCATCGGCGTGCCTTTGCGGTTGCGGGCGTAGGAAACGATCCAGCGCATCGCGAGCGACTCCGAGCGATCGGCGGCGACTTCGAGCGGCACTTGATAGGTCGCACCACCGACGCGGCGGGACTTGACCTCAACGCGCGGCTTCGAGTTCTCGACGGCGCGGGTGATCACTTCGAGCGGATCGACGGTATCGATGCCTTCGTTGGCGCGATCGATCGCGGCGTAAACAATGCGTTGTGCGAGAGAGCGCTTGCCATCGGTCATCACCTTGGAAATGAGGTGACCGACGAGGGCGCTGTCGTAACGGGGATCGCGGCGATCCGGCTTGGTGAAAACTCGCTTGCGGCGTGGCATGGCGTGGGTGGGCTGGGGGTTGAGTGGTTGAAATTACTTTTTCTTCGCGGGAGCGGCGGCGGCACCGGCCTTCGGGCGCTTGGCACCGTACTTCGAGCGCGACTGGCGGCGCTTGTCGACGCCGAGGGTATCGAGCGATCCGCGGACGATGTGATAGCGCACACCCGGAAGGTCCTTCACCCGGCCACCGCGAACGAGAACGATCGAGTGTTCCTGGAGGTTGTGGCCCTCACCGCCAATGTAAGCGATGACTTCGAATCCGTTGGTGAGGCGCACTTTCGCCACTTTACGGAGAGCCGAGTTCGGCTTCTTGGGCGTACGGGTCATCACCTGAAGGCAGACTCCGCGGCGCTGGGGACAATTCACGAGAGCGGGCGACTTCGACTTTTCGGCCGGAGTGATTCGTCCCTTGCGAACGAGCTGGTTGATGGTCGGCATGATTTCCTGCGTGGTTCTGGTTGTGCTGGGGACAAACCGGAGCAACGACGAGGAAACCTCGTTGTAGCTTTTCTCCGGAGCTGACCCGATAAATTTTCCCTGTTTCGGGAGCTGCCTGTTTCGAAGAGGCAGGTCGCAATGCGGGGCGGCGAAAATAGGTTTCGGACCCAACCTGACAAGCCCTAATTTGCTTTTTTGCGAAATTTTTCCGAAATCCCCTAAAAGTTCGGGGAAATCCGCACAATCAGGCCTCCAAATCAGGTTTTTCCGGTTTTCCATGGTCATGCGGAAGATGACCGCGACGCTCGATTTTGTATGATAAAATGATACGAATAGGCGTATTTTGACAAAAAACACGCAATTTCAAGGCTCTTGAGCACAAGTGTCGGGTTTTGTGCCGACATTTGTAGTTGTTTAAAATTCGATAAGTTTGCGGCGGGCCGTCGATAAAAATCCCCCGTCCCCGGAGTTGACGCGGGCCCGTTCGCGGCTACAGCTATGCGCCATGCAAGCCGACAAGCAAACCGCTCCCGACGCCGAGGCCCCGGTCGAAAACCCTGAAATTGCCGGGGAAAATGCCGCCGCAGAAGCCGCAGCCGAGCTAGATCCTTGGGCCCAGCTCGAGGCTGAGGCGGCCAAGTGGAAGGACCTTTCGCTGCGCACGGCCGCTGAAATGGACAATCTGCGCAAGCGCACCGCCCGCGAGCGCGAGGAGGCGGTTCGGTATTCGAATCAACGCCTACTTGAGGAACTTTTGCCGGTGATCGACAACTTCGAGATGGGCATGCAGGCCGCCGCGCAGGACACCTCGTCGATGATCTACATCGGCATGGACATGGTCCGCCGCCAGCTCAACGAGTTTCTTGCCTCACAAGGCGTCGAGGAAATCGTCGCCAGCGGCGCCTTTGACCCCAATCTCCACGACGCAGTGGCACAGGAGGAATCGGAAGAGATCAAGGAGGGCGACATCATCCGCGTCACGCGCCGTGGATTCAAACTTCGCGACCGCTTGCTTCGCCCTGCCAGCGTCGTGGTTTGCAAAGCACCGTCTGCTGCGGAAGGAGGCAATGACTGATCCCCATGGCTGAAAAACGCGATTACTACGAAGTTCTGGGAGTTTCCCGCAACGCGAGTGCCGACGAAATCAAGAAGGCCTACCGCAAACTTGCGGTGAAGTTTCATCCCGACAAAAACCCCGGCGATCATGCGGCCGAGGAAAAATTCAAGGAACTTGGTGAAGCCTATGAGGCATTGAGCGATGCCGACAAACGCGCGGCCTACGATCGCTATGGACATGCGGCATTTGCCAATGGCGGGGGTCGTCCCGGCGGTGGTTTCCACGACCCAATGGACATGTTCTCGCAAGTCTTTGGTGGTGCCTTCGGTGGCGGCTTTGAAGAGTTTTTTGGCGGTGGTGGCGCAAGGCGCAAAAGCTCCGGCAAACAACGCGGCAGCGACTTGCGCTACGATTTGGAAATCTCACTCGAAGAAGCCGCACGCGGTGTCGAGAAGGAACTCGAGATCGAACGCT
>CAYQRP010000155.1:0-3281 GCA_964419815.1 uncultured Luteolibacter sp.
CCTTCGGATCAATCACGATCGCCGGGATGCCATCCATCGCCGCCTCTTCGAGCAAGGCCAGACACAAACCGGTCTTGCCCGATCCAGTCATGCCCAGCACCACTCCGTGGGTCACCAAATCCTTCGAGTCATAAAGCACCAACCCGTCTTCAATCTTTTTTGCCTCCAGATCGTATTCGCGCCCCAAATAAAACTGTCCAAGCTTTTCGTACTGGTCGGGTGTGATCTTCATTTCACTGACATCCTGCAAAGCCGATCGAAAAATTCCAGCCAGAACCTCACGAAACTCGCCTCGAATCAAAATCCCCCTGGCAAAAAAGCCTCACTCGTCGCCCACGTCCTCAACATTCTCGTCCATCACCTCGTCGTCCTCCTCCACCGGCAAGGCGGGCATCGCGATCCCATTACCGGCATCCTGCTCATTGGTTGGCACAAATCCACCTCCACCCTCCACTCCGTCAAGCGGCAAGGCACGCATCACCCCACGCTCTTCGGGCGAAGCATCCGCAACATTTTCCACCTCGCCACTTTCCTCATCGCCCTCCACCACATCCATCATCGGCACAAGCGCTGGCGCCACCTGCTCGACCGCCTCTCCTGTTTCCTCATTCACCACCACTAGGGCTTTTTTCGGCGGCTCGATGATCTCTTTAATATCACCTTTGATGCCTTGGAAAAATTTTTGCACCATCGGAGCTGCCATACGGCCACCCGAAACTTTTTCACCCGGCCTGCCCTCATACAGCACCGCAAATGCATAACGCGGATTCGCCCGCGGCATGAATCCCGCAAACCAAGCAAGGCGTTGGTTCTTCGACTTCGGCCCCCACTGCGCGGTCCCGGTCTTGCCGCACAATTCGGCGTAACCCAACGACGCACTTCGACCTGTGCCGCCGCCGGCATGAATCACATCCGACATTCCCTGATGCACCACCTGAACGGCTTTTTCACTCAAACCCAAACTGTTCTTACGCTCCGGCACCGGTGCCTGCACCACGCGACCACGCGTATCCTGCACTTGACCAATCAAACGCAGCTTCGGCAAGGCACCGCCATTCGCAATGCCCGCCATCGCCTGCGCGACCTGCAGCGGCGATGCCAAAAGACTCCCCTGCCCGATCGAAAGGTTCGCCGTGTCGCCATCCAAGATCCGCCGCTTTTCATGCTTCAACATCCACTCGTCGTTCGGCACCAATCCCGCCGTCTCGCCGACCAGTGGCAGTCCGGTCTTTTCTCCAAATCCAAGTCTCCGAGCCAAACTCAAAAACGAGTTCGGCCCGATGTCGATGCCGACCTGGTAAAACCAGGTGTTGCACGACCTGGCAATCGCACGCTTCACATTGATGCTCCCCTCGGGACCACGACTCCAGTTTTTGAAAACCGTGCGGCCAATGCTGATCGCGGCGGGACAGTAAATCGTCGAATTCTCCGTCACCACACCGTTGTTGAGGGCGACCAAGGCAACGATCGGCTTGAACGAGGATGCCGGCGGATAGGCCGATTGAAATGCTCTGCCAAACAAGGGCTGAGAAGGATCTTCCTGCATTTGCTTGAACGCCTCGGTGCTGATCCCCGGAATGAAACTGTTCAAATCAAATGACGGTCGCGAAGCCATCACCAAGACCTCGCCGGTCACAACATCAATCACCACAAAAGCACCGCGCTTGCAGCCGCCACGCAAAATCTTTTCTGCCAACTGCTGCCACTTGAGGTCGATCGTCGTCACCAGCGTGCCGCCCGGCCGCGGACGCTTAACCTGCTCTTCCAGCAACTTGTTGCCGTTCTCATCAAACAACAACTTCTTCACGCCAGGCTCACCGGTGAGTTGCGCATTGTAAATTTTTTCCAAACCCGAACGACCCTCCGACTCCTCCCACAGCGGCTCGTTGAAATTGATCGGCCCCGTCGGCAGTTTTCCCACACTACCCGCATAGCCGATGATATGAGCCGCCAACTCACCCTCGGGATAGTGACGGCGGTACAAGGGATTGAGCACCAAACCGCTCGGCAGCTTGCCCTCCAAGGCCAAAGCTTCCTTTTCAGCAATCTGACCACTCACCAACAAGGGCAACCATCGCCGATGAAGATAATGATCGTAGATCTCATCATCAGTTTTGGCCTCGATGTCCTTGCGCGTTTCCGCCAAGGCATTCAAGCGGGTCCGTGCCCAGTCGATCACAAAAGCGCGGTCGGCTTTTTCAAACTGACGAAACTGCAGCGCAATCTGATAAGCCACCACATTCTGCGCCATCGGCTCGCCATGGCGGTCGACAATCATCCCCCGCGGCGCAGGAATCTTGAGCGTGATCGCTCGCGCGTCTCTCCGCGTCACAATCGCGCCATCCGATGGCCCCTTCGGCACCGCGCCGATCTCCGCCGCCGCACCCTTTTCCGTCTCAGCATGAGCCGACGAAACAAGCCACAAGCAGCTGAGCAACCATCCTTTCAAAATCAATGCGCGGGCCATCAGAACCCGACAAAACTAACTCCCCTGCAGCCTGCCTGCAATGCCCAATCATGACACCGAGCAGGCAAAACGCACGACCCAGCCTTGCCGCACACCCCACCCCGTGCATGATGGCTCGGATGACCGATTGGAACTTCATGACCCTGCTGATCGTGGCGACGCTCTTTCTCCTTTGGAAACTGGAACTTGTCGCAACCCTGCTCAACCTCAAGGCATTCCCCGAAAAAGTACCGCCCGAGCTCACCACTGTGATGGACGAGTCCAAATTGGAACTCGGCCGCGACTACCTGCGCGTGAACTCAAAACACGACCTCCTGCAGTCGACTGTTTCACTCACCGTCTTGCTCATCTTCTGGTTTGCAGGTGGCTTTGGCTGGCTCGACACATTCGCCCGTTCGCTCGGCAAATCGGATCTCAGCGCGGGGCTGATCTTTCTCTCAGCATTTTTTCTCGGCCAATCACTGCTCTCACTGCCCTTTTCAATTTATGAAACCTTCGTGATCGAAAACCGTTTCGGGTTCAATCGTTCCACCATCGCGACCTTCATCGCCGACCGCCTCAAAGGCCTCATTCTTACCGCACTCATCGGTCTGCCGCTTGCCGCCGCCGTGCTGTGGATTTTCAACCGCGTCCCCAACGCATGGCTCTGGGCGTGGATCCTTCTTACCGTCGCCCAGCTGATCCTCACTTGGCTTGCACCGACCTACATCATGCCGCTCTTCAACAAATTCACCCCCATGCCCGAGGGCGAATTGAAATCCGAAATCGAAGCACTCGGCGAGCGTTGCGGATTTCCCGTAAAGGATGTCTTCGT
>CAYQRP010000156.1:0-3267 GCA_964419815.1 uncultured Luteolibacter sp.
CTGCCGGGAAGGAAGACCACGCCGGAGGCCTGGTTTTCGACGAGTCCGCGGATGAGCGCGCATTGCTCTTTGGTGAGCTGATTGTTGCCGATGCCGACATCGCCGAGGAAGATCACATCATATGGTGCGAGGTCTTCGGGTTTTGATGGGAAAGAGGAAATGTAATGATTTCCGCCGCCAGGTCCGAGGATCGGATGAAAGAGCAGGCATGAAAGCTCGACGCCGGGGTCGCGTGAGAGCGCGTTGCGAAGGAAACGATATTCCCAGCGCGGGAGGCTTTCGACGACGAGCACGCGGATTTTTTCGGGTCGGCCAGCGATCGAAAACTTGCGACTGTTGTTGGTGGTGATGCGTTCGCGTTCGTGGACGGGGAGCGAGAGTTCAAGGGTGGATGAGCCTTCCTTGCGAATGCGCCAGAGCAATGAGTCGTAGGTTTCCGCGTTGGGCGGGATGACGATGTTTTTCGACTGCTCGTTGCCTTTTTCATCGCGCATTCGGATGATCGTGCGGACTTCTCGATCGAGTGATGAGCGCAGGGTGAAAGGGATTTGCACGTTTTCGCCAACGATGCCGTAGCTGGGTGCGGCGATAGTAAGAATTTCGATGTCGGGCATGCGTTGCGTGCTTCCGATCGGCATCGCAAAAAGCGGGATGTCGCGGACTCGCATTTTTTGTGCGGCGGCGACGGGTGGCTGGCCGAGGTTGTGGTCGCCGTCGCTGAGCATGATCACCGCGCGGAGGTTGTCATGGTTCTTGAGTGCATCGTTGAGTGCGGAATCAATGTCGGTGCCAGCGATCGTATCGGGCGCGGCCTTGGCAAAAGGGATGCGCAGGATGTCATTTTGGCCGTTTGCGGCGAGCGGGTTCCAGAGATCGGATGACAAAACGGTTGAGGTCATTTCCGCGCGCGACACCACTTTGGCTTTGCTTTCCGTTGTGGCGGGAATGGACGCATCGATCGTTTCCATCGATTTCGATGCGTCGTGCAAAATCACGATTTGCGGTTTGGTCGTAGGATGCAGAGTTTTCTGCCACTCGGGTTGCCAAAGCATGATCACGACTGTTGCGACGGCAATGAGGCGCAGGGCTTCGAGCGCGATCGTGCGCTTGCGTCGTGATGAGCGCCTGATGGCGAGAAATGACAACGACGCGGCTAAGATCAGAGCGGCGATGCCGATCCAGAGGCTTGCGGGCGTTGGTGAGAAATGAAGCAAGGTGGTCGATCAGTGAAAATGGTTCATCCATGCTTTGGCGAGCCGATGGTGTGCGCGTGCTTTGGCGCTTTAGGCCCGAGACAAAGGATCGCTTCGGCGATCAGAAAGAAGAGCATGGCAAAGAGGAACAGTCGCCATGCTTCGGCGGAGCCTTTTTCATCGCTGTCTTTGCCAGCTTGCTCGAGCAGGGTGTGGCGGACGCCTTCGAACAGCGAATTGATGGCGGCTTGGTTCAGCGATTCTTTCGCGTCTTCACTGAGGGGGCGGTTGATCGCAAGAAAACCGCTGTCGGATTTTTCCACGCCGGCAAGGAAGGCATCGGCTGTGAGCTCATCGCCGGGAATTTTGCTGCGGATACGGGGTTGCTTGTTTTGCGGTCGGGCATTTTCCGCGCCGACGCTGGTGGAAAGTGAAACTTGGAATCGTTCGTTGCCTTCGCTGACGATGCGTTGGACGAGCGGCAGGAGGACATCGGCGTCGCCGAGGTTGGACCACGAGTAATCGGGCACGGTGCCAAGCAGCCATGCGGTGCCGTGGTCGAAGATGCGCCGCACGAAGGCGGGTTCGCCATCCTCCCAGCGGGCGAGCGTGGTGGCGTCGCCTTCGGGAATTTGACGTCTTAGGGCTTTGAGCCGTTGCGCCGCAACGGGCGATCCGTCGAGTCCGTCACGGAGCGGGCCGTCCCTGCGATTCCATTCCTTGAGGATGAAAAATTTTCCGGCGGGCGCGATGGTGGTTTGGCTCCATCCGAGGTTGTTGAAGGTGGCGCCTGATGGTGTGCTCGGCGCAAAGAAGCACACATGACCGCCGGAAACGAGGAAGCGGCGCATGGCCTCGGCGGCGGCCGCTTCGGGCAGTGGGGCGGCCCAGAGGACGGCGGCGAGTTCGGGAGAAATTTTTTGTGCTGCCTGCTCCGGTGAAACGATGGGTGCTTCCATCTCCATGCCGGGCGGTGCTGCGGCAAGTGCAAGGTAGTTGGCGGATTCGCCGGGTGGGGCAACGACGAGTGAAACGGCCTTTCGCGACGGGCCGTAAACAAAGTAGGCGGTGTTGTCGCGCGGGTTGGCATCGGCCGTCAACGAGAGCCATCCGTGACCTGTGCTTGCTGAGTTGGGCAATGTGATGCGTTTTTGAAACCTTGCGAGTGTATTGGTGACCGCGAGGTTTTCGCTGGTGTTGGATCCGTTGAGGTGAGTGGTGAGCGATGCGGGCGCGTCGGTGTTGGCCGAGTCGTTTTGGATTTCCACATCGAGCAAAAGTTCGTTGCCGACGCGCCGTGATTCGGTGATGCGAATCGCAGCGTTGGATCCGTGCGCATCGGTCATCGACAAGATGCGGATCGTCGGGGCGTTGGGCAGTGCGGCGATCGTCGAGCGTATCGTGTTCCATCGATCGTCGGAGGGCAGCCAGTTGCTGCTTTGGAGATCAGAGGCGATCCAGATTTCAGCCGGACCCGCGACATCGGAAAGAAACGCGATGGCGCGGACGAGCAGGGCGGGGATGTCTGCGGTCGTGTCGGTTGGTGCGGTGGACGAGAGGCTGGGCAGAAGCTCGGGTGATGCAATTTCCTGCAGTTCTCCGCTGGCACTGTCGACGAGCATGAGTCGCGGATTACCGAGGTTTTTGATGGTGGCTGAAATTTTTTCCAAGGCGCTTTCGCGAAGCGATTGGTTGGAGACGCTTTTAATTTCCATCGATGCCGAGCGGTCGAGGATGAGAACGACCGTGCCGATCGATCCGCTTCCCCAGCCGATGATTTCAGAAACGACCGGCCGCGCGGCGGCTATGGCAAGGGCCGTGATGCCCAGGGCGCGGCAGGTGAGAATGGCGATGTGGCGCAATTTTTTTTCGCCTCGGTATTGTCGCGTGGCGCTGAGCAAAAATTTCATCGCGGCCCACTGAACGGTTTTGTGGCGGCGGCGATTGACCAAGTGGATCACGACCGGCACGGCAGCGGCGAGAAGGAACCAGAGAAGGATGGGGGAGAGGAAATGCATTATTTAGTGCTTTGCCTTAGTTCCCCTCGCTGTGAGAAAATCACGCAGCAGCGGCT
>CAYQRP010000157.1:0-3250 GCA_964419815.1 uncultured Luteolibacter sp.
GCACGCTGCGCAAGCAACCGCATCGCCAAGGCATTGCCACCATAACCCAGCGTCTCGGCGCAGGAAAAAAACAAGGCCGCCTCCCTACCATGCGCTTCGGCAACTTTCAACCAACGCGCTGCCTTCAACTGCGCCCGATGCAGCGCCGCCTCACGCAGCAATCTCTCGACACCCGCGCTTGCAAGGTTCTTGAGCGGATACACGCAACGCCCCGGATGCGCGATCGCCACCTCACGCATCGGTCGGTTCAAGGCATCGGCCAAACGCGTTTCGCCAATCGCAATTTGCACCACCTCGCGGTTCTCACAGGTGCGCGTAAAAAACTGCCGTGCAGATGTTTGGAAAACCACATGCAAGATCACTTCCTTGAACGACGGATTCACCGCATGACCATGCGCTTCCCAATCCTCAGGAGTGGGATCCAACTCGATCGGCCCACGACGCGTTTCTCCATCGATCTCGACCGCCGCATGCATGAAGTCGGGACCTTCGCCGCGATTCCATTCGCCAAATTGCACAACCTTCACCTGCTTGCCGCAAGTCGATCGAAACTCTCTGCCGAAGGCACCAGCAAACCACAAAGCCTGCAGCTCAAGCTCAGGCGGCAAGGCACGCACGGTCGACTCGGCAAATGCCAAGGGCGGATGCCACACCGATTCCAAAAGAAATCCATAATTCATGCGTCAGTCCCAGTGAGAAAAAATTTCATTTTGGCTTCGCCTTGTTCGGCGCATTTTTTACCGGCGGCTTGGCGATTTGCGGCGGCTCGATGATATCGATCCAACCCTTGAGCGCATCGGATTCGGGAATCGATCCATATCGCATTTGCGCGTCGCGCAAACCGCGCATCGCGAGGTCCTTGCGGCCGCCCGCGCGATCCATCGCGATGAGGTGCATGTCCAAACGCATCTGATCGTCGGTCGCCGGGTAAAGCGCCTTGGCCTCGCGAAACTTCAGCGCAGCCTCGGCTTGCAAGCCTTGGTGCAGCAAACCCAAGCCCTCTGCTTCGAGCATCACGCCGCTCCTCATGCGCATGGCCGCCGCCGAAATTTGCCGCCGCCTCTCCCACGCATCATTCGGCCATTGCAACAAGGCCGCACGCAGCGCGCGATACGGAACATCCTCCTTGCGAATTTCACCGTCACCCGCAAGCCGCAGGAACGGACGGTACAGCGGATCACCCAACACCACTCCCTGCCACGAAGTCACCGGCATCGACATCCAGCAGGCCTCAATCCATGTGTGACCATCCATCAATCGCTGCATGAGCAAACCCAAATCATGCGTGAGATGCAGATAAGGCTCATAAACATTTCCCACGGTCACCGTCGCCCCGCGAGCCAGCAAGGGCGCGCACCAGTTCTTCGACGCATTGCCCAATTGCTCGGCGCTGAACGAATGCAAATGGACCGCCACCGCGCCGCGTCTGAACTTGAAGCGTGGATTCAATAAAGCCCCGCTCACATGCCAATCGTACCAGCCGAAATAAACCGCCGCCTCATTCATCGGGTAGTTTCGCGGCAGGGTTTCATTGAAGCGGTCGACCGCCGTCGGCATGCCCACGCCGTTGCAGGATTTCACCACTGATTCCAGCCACTGATCCCCCTGCGGAAACTTGTTGGCGATGTCCACATAGGCCATGCCCCACAAACCGGTTTTTTCCGCCTCAATCGCATCCTTGATCATGCGATCGCATATGCCGTACGACGATGCGTCGATGCGCGAGGTCAGCATCAAAAATGGCATGTCGACCTCGCTCCAGGATTTCTCCGATCGATAAAATTTGTTGGCAAGTCCGCCATCCAGCGGCAAACCCTCGATGCCGAGCATCGCCAACTCGGAGTCGACCGCCGCGTCATCACGACCGACATATGGATCATTGTCCTTGCCCGCTGGAGCTGCGGACTTCGGCGTTGGCTGAATTCGCAACGGCACACCACGCATCGTCACCAACACGCGAATCTTGTTGCTGCGCGGGATCAACAAACCTTTGCCGTCGCGCCCCCTCTGCCACCACCCGCGACGGTCGAACTCCGCACGCAAGGGCGCAGCAATCTTGGTATCGTAATCGGCCCGCGAAATGTCCGGCACCTGAGGCATGTCGAGGCCAACGAGGTTTCCCTCCGGTATCCCGCGCGCGCGACGGTAAATTTCCGCAAGCTTGGCCGAGTCGGGAATCGCAGAGTTGTAAAGCAACGCCACGCTTTCGACTGCCGGCACCGCCACCGCCAGCAGACTCATCGCCGCATACGCAAAGGCAGTCACCACCAAGCATCTCATGTGAACGAGCATGAGCCTCGGATCCCACCGATGCAAGCACCCGAAACTCATAGCTCGATGCGCAAACCATCCCACGCGACCCGCACTCCATCGGGCAGCGAGCCGTCCAGCGAAGCATGATCGTTTTCGTGACCCAAATGCGTGAGCCATGCCTCGCCCACATCACTGCGCTCCACCGCATCCAAGGCCTCGGCCAGTGAGAAATGCGTCGGATGATCCCCGGGCCTCAAGGCATCGACCACCAACACATCGGCGCCACGCATCAATTCATAGGTGTCACTCGGAATCCGTTTCACATCGGGCAGATACGCCAGACTCCGCGCACCAGGATATTCAAAAAGAAATCCCACCGTCTCGAGCGCCGCATGCTCGACCGGCAAGGGCGTGATTCTCAAATCACCGATCAGAAAGGGCCCTTCGATCACTCTCGCATCGGGCCTCACATAACCCCGATATCGGTTCTCTTCGGAAAACGCCCAGCCGTACATCTTCTTGAGCGTACCCAAACATTCCTCGGTCGCATGCAAGGGCAAGGGTTCGTCACGCCTCCAGCAAAAGGCCCGCAATTCGTCAAAGCCCGCGACATGATCGAGATGCGCGTGAGTGTACACGATCGCATCAATTTCACTCAACCCCTCACGCAAGGCCTGCATGCGGAGGTCGGGTCCTGAATCCACCAACACCGTCATGCCGCCCGCACGCAGCAGCGCCGATGACCTCAGCCGTCGATTGCGCGGATCCGTCGAAGTGCAAACGGCGCAGTCACAACCGATCACCGGCACTCCCACCGAGGTCCCCGTGCCAAGAAATGTGAATGAAACACCCGCCACAGCCGTCACTCTACATGCCACCCCGTCGCAAGCAACCATGAGGAGATCAAGGCATCCAACTCGTGAAATTTGCCCTAATCGTTTTTTCCACTTGCGACCCGCAGCTTCCGCCTCAACTCTTATAGTGTTCAAATGATTAC
>CAYQRP010000158.1:0-3202 GCA_964419815.1 uncultured Luteolibacter sp.
GCGAAGGAATTTCACAAGGCCTGCCCGCTCGACGGACTGATCGTCACCAAGCTCGACGGCTCGGGCAAAGGCGGCATCGCCGTGACGATCCACAGCCAACTCGGCATCCCGCCGAGATTCATTGGCACCGGCGAAGAACCCGAGGCCTTTGCGATTTTTGAGAAATCCTCCTTCGTCCGCGAGGTGCTATAAATCTGCCGATTTCTGTTAGGAAATCATTCCACGCGCTCCGCGAAATTCGCAAATTTGGCCGTATTTTCAGCCATTTTGCCGATTTCAAGACCCTCAATTCAGTACTTGTCAGATAGTTAAGATCTGTTAGTGTTCGCAGCATCAACTGGAAATCCAGTTGTAAAACAACCAACCGAACAACCAAATATGAAAATCGTTAAAATCGCTATCGTTGCCGCTGTTGCATCGCTGTTTGCCGCTTCCTGCTGCCCCTCCGCAGCTCCGGCTCCCGCTCCTGCACCGGCTTCCTCGAAGTAATTCGAGACCCCTTGAAAAACCCGATCGCTCTCACGAGCGGTCGGGTTTTTTTGTGGCCTCGATACAGAATCAGGCTTTGGCAAACACAATCGCACCCTGATCCACTTCCGCGCGGATCACATCACCATCGGAAAATTTTCCGTCGAGAACATCGAGGCTCAATGGATCGAGCAGCAAATGCTGGATCGCCCGCTTGAGCGGACGAGCCCCATAGACGGGATCATAGCCCTGATTGCCAATGAATTCCTTCGCGTCCTCGCTCAGCGCCAATGCCAAACCTTGCTTGGTCAAACGCTTGCGCACGCGGTCGAGTTGAAGATCAACAATCGTCGCAATCTCCTCGCGCACCAGACGATCGAAAATGATGATCTCATCGATGCGATTGAGAAACTCCGGTCGGAAGTGACCGCGCAAAGCTTCGTTGACCTTGGCCTCGCGCTGTTCGGCATTTTCCTCATGAAGAATGTACTGCGAGCCGATGTTGGAGGTGAGAATGATCACCGTGTTGCGGAAGTCGACCGTGCGGCCCTGACCATCCGTGATGCGGCCGTCGTCGAGCACCTGCAGCAACACGTTGAACACATCGTGATGCGCCTTTTCCACTTCGTCGAAAAGCACGACCGAGTAAGGCTTGCGGCGAACGTGTTCGGAAAGCTGTCCACCCTCCTCGTAGCCGACATAACCCGGAGGGGCGCCAATCAAGCGCGCGACGCTGTGCTTTTCCATGTATTCCGACATGTCGATGCGCACCATCGCGCCTTCGTCGTCGAATAAAAATTCCGCCAAGGCCTTTGACAGCTCGGTCTTGCCAACTCCCGTCGGCCCGAGAAACAAAAACGAGCCGATCGGGCGATTCTCATCCTGCAATCCGGCACGCGCGCGACGCACGGCATTCGACACGGCCTTGATCGCGCGTTTCTGTCCCACCACCCGCGCGCCGAGGCGTTCCTCCATCTGCACAAGCTTTTGCTTTTCACCTTCCTGCAGGCGGTTCACAGGAATCCCGGTCCACGACGAGACCACCCGCGCGATGTCCTCTTCGGTGACCTCTTCCTTGAGCATCGCCCCGTTTTTCTGCAGCAGCGCAAGCTGATCCTTGGCAGCTTCGAGCGATTTCATCGCATCGGGCAAATCGCCGTAAGTGATCTGCGATGCACGGGTCAAATCGCCGATCCGCTGCGCCCGCTCGGCATCGCCCTTGAGTGATTCGATTTTCTCCTGCGCAGCACGAACCTCATCGATCACCGCCTTTTCATTGCGCCATTGCGCCATCAGGCCCGACGATTGCTCGCGCAAATTCGATTGCTCTTCGACCACCTTGCCCAACCTCGCGGCCGAGGCCTTGTCGGTTTCCTTTTCGAGGGCCTTTTTTTCCATCTCGAGCTGCATGATCTGACGCTCAAGTGCGTCGATCTCTGTCGGCATCGAATCGAGCTCGATCTTAAGCCGCGATGCCGCCTCATCGATCAGGTCGACCGCCTTGTCGGGAAGGAAACGGTCCGAAATGTAGCGGTCGGACAAGGTCGCCGCCGCCACCAAGGCACCATCTTGGATCCGCACGCCGTGATGCACTTCGTAGCGTTCCTTGAGTCCGCGCAAAATCGCAACGGTATCTTCAGCCGAAGGCTCGCCCACCATCACCGGTTGGAATCGACGCTCGAGCGCCGCATCCTTCTCGATGTGCTTGCGATACTCGTCGAGCGTGGTCGCGCCAATGGTGTGCAGTTCGCCCCGCGCAAGTTGCGGCTTGAGCAAATTCGACGCATCCACCGCGCCCTCGCTCGCACCGGCTCCGACGATCGTGTGCAACTCGTCGATGAACAAAATGATTCTCCCCTCGGCCTCGGTCACCTCCTTGAGGAAGGCCTTCAAGCGATCCTCAAACTCACCGCGGTACTTCGCCCCCGCAAGCATGCCACCAAGGTCCATCGCAATGACGCGCTTGTTTTTCATCGAGTCCGGCACATCGCCGGAAACAATCCGCCGCGCGAGACCCTCAACAATCGCCGTCTTGCCTACGCCCGGCTCACCAATCAACACCGGATTGTTCTTGGTCCTGCGCGATAGCACCTGCAGCACGCGGCGAATCTCATGATCGCGCCCGATCACCGGATCGATCTTGCCCGCTCGCGCACGGGCCGTGAGATCGGTACCGTATTTTTCCAGCGTCTGATATTTTCCTTCAGGATTTTCATCCGTCACTTTCTGCGACCCGCGAACCTCCTTCACCGCATCGCGCGCCTTCTTTTCATCAAGCCCCGCTTCCTTGAGCAATTTGCCCGCAGGCGAATCGCCTTTCAGCGATCCGAGCAGGAAATGTTCAACGCTCAAAAACTCATCGCCCAGCGACTCGCGGACTTCATCGGCCGCATCGAGCGTTGCCCGCAGCCCGACACTGATCTGCGGTTGCGTCGATGCCCCCTGCACGCTTGGCTCGCGACCCAAGGCACTGGCCACCGATGCCTTCAGCGTCGTGATGTCGACTCCCGCCTTCTGCAGAATCGGCACCGCAATGCCGCCCTCCTGCTGCAACAAAGCCAACAGCACATGCGCGCTCTTGAGTTCTGCGTGGGCCGATTTCGAAGCGATTCCCTGCGCGGCCTGCAGGGCTTCCTGAAGCTTTCGGGTGATTTTCTCAAGTCCCATGGTGGTATCCTTTGACCCAACCTAAAACAGCAGATTCCACTGTGCAACGGGTCAAACGCGGATTTTT
>CAYQRP010000159.1:0-3174 GCA_964419815.1 uncultured Luteolibacter sp.
CCGCGAGCATTGATTGACACGCAGAAGCGACTCTCAGAACGCCGGCTCCGTGAGGGGTCGGCGTTTTTTGTGTTTAGAGCTCGGCGTGTCCGACATTTCCTTATTTCCTCCCTCCGTCAATTCCTATAAATTGCCACTTATGAAAGAGCCTGATATCCGCTGGAAGCAGCGCTTTGAAAACTACATCAAAGCGGTCGAGCAGATGACCCGCTTCATCGAGGCGGGTGAGCTTAACGAAATGGAGGAGCAGGGTTTGATTCAAAGCTTTGAATACACCTACGAGCTGGCTTGGAACACGCTGAAGGATTTTTTCGAGGATCAGGGAGAAAGCCAGGTGATGGGGAGTCGAGACGCATTTCGATTGGCGTTCAAGCGTGGTCTGGTTGAAGAAGGCGAAGTCTGGATGGACATGATCAAGAGTCGCGCCTTGACTACGCACACTTACAATGAGGCGACTGCCAAGGCGATCGCTCAGAGCATTCGCGAAGAGTTCTTTCCCCAATTTGTAAAATTGCGGAAACGCTTGGAAATCCTATCCCGCCAAACCGAATGATAGATCAGCGTTTCGGTTTGCCGGAGGAGGCGGTAGCTAAGATCAATGATGTCCTAGCTTCGCATCCTGAGGTCGAGTCGGCCATTCTGTATGGTTCGAGGGCGAAGGGTAATTACAGGCCTGGGTCGGATATCGATCTGACGCTGTTGGGAGAACAACTGGACCATCATGATTTGTTGAAAATCATGAATGAAATGGATGACCTATTGCTTCCCTATACAATGGATCTTTCGATTTTTCACATGATCGATCATGAAAATTTGCGCGATCACATTCAGCGGCTGGGGCGGGAGTTTTACCGTCGGCAGAATGCCGAATCACCTCATTCGGTCTGATATCCAGAGCATCAGCCCTCGGCGGCTTTAGCGATGCGCAGGAGTTTGGCTTCCTCGAGGTGGGGGGCGAGGATTTGGAGGCCGACGGGGAGGTTTTTGGAGCCGTCAAAATCCGTGGTGCCGCAGGGGACCGAGATGCCAGGAATGCCGGCGAGGTTGGCGGAAATCGTGAAGATGTCGGAGAGGTATTCGTGGAGTGGGTCGGCGGCAGCGGCGCCGATTTTTCGGGCGGGGCTGGGTGCGACGGGCGAGATGATGGCGTCGACTTTTTGAAAGGCTTTTTCGAAGTCCTGGCGGATCAGAGTGCGGACTTTTTGGGCGCGGCCGTAGTAGGCGTCGTAGTAACCGGATGACAGCACATGGGTGCCAAGAATGATACGGCGTTTCACTTCGGGGCCAAAGCCTTCCTCGCGCGACTTGCGGTAGAGGTCGGCGATGTCGGCGGGTTGTTTGGCGCGGTGGCCGTAGCGGATGCCATCGAAGCGCGAGAGATTGGATGAGGCCTCGGCGGGTGCGATGATGTAGTAGGTCGCGACCGCGTGTTCGGTGTGAGGAAGTGAGATGTCGACAATTTCCGCGCCTTGCTCGCGGAGTTTGGCGATGGCTTTTTCCACTGTGTGTCTTACGCCCGGATCGATCCCATCGCCAAAGTATTCGCGCGGCAGGCCGAGTTTCATGCCTTTCACCCCGTCATTCAAAGTAGCGAGGTAATCGGGCACCGGGACATCAAGCGAGGTCGAGTCGAGCGGATCGAATCCGGCAATCGCTTGCAGGATCATTGCCGCGTCCTCGACCGATTGCGTGAGTGGTCCGATCTGATCAAGTGACGAGGCAAACGCCACGAGCCCGTAGCGTGAAACGCGGCCGTAGGATGGCTTGAGTCCGACCACCCCGCAGTGTGAGGCCGGTTGGCGAATCGAGCCGCCGGTGTCGGAGCCGAGCGTGGCGATGGCGGTGCGGTCTGCCACGGCAGCGGCCGATCCGCCGGAGGATCCGCCTGGAATGCGCGATGGGTCGTGCGGGTTGCGGGTCGTTTGCAGCGCGGAATTTTCCGTCGCCGAGCCCATGGCGAATTCGTCCATGTTGAGTCGGCCGAAAGGAATCGCGCCGGCAGCGCGGAGTTTGCGAATGACGGTGGCGTCGTAGGGTGAAAGGTAATTTTCCGAGAGGAATTTTGAGCCGCAGGTGCAAGGTTGGCCGAGCACATTGATGTTGTCCTTGATGCCGATGGGGATGCCGCCGAGCGGCAATGAGAGATCGGCTTTTGAAGCCTCGGCGAGTGCCGACTCGAGATCATGGCTAAGGTAGGCGCCGGTTTGCTTGTCGCGGGCGGCGATGTCGTTTGCGAGATCGCGGAGTGCGGCTTCGGGAGTGGTTTCGCCAGCGAGAAATTTTTGGCGGAGCGTGGAGAGCGTCATGAAGGCGTGGGGAAATGGATGGATGCGGCGGTGGGAGCGATCAGGCATCGGTGACGACCTTGGGCACGCGAATTTGGTTCTGCGCTTGGTCGGGCGCGTTTTGCAGGACGGCACTGGGAGGCAGGCTCTCGTGTGGCTCGTCGTCGCGCATGCGGCCGAAGACGGGGGACGGGTGGGCGGTGGGTTCGATGTTCGATACATCGAGCTGCATCAGCGAACGGGCGCGTTCGATCACCGCTTCGAGTTGCGGTTGGAAAACCGCGATCTCGTCGTCGTTGAGTTCGAGTCGCGCGAGGTTGGCGACGTGGCGGACATCGATGGCGGCTTGCTGCATGGCGCTAGCTTGCCGCGATCCCGGTGCTTTTTCCAAGTTTCAAGTTCAGCGGAAATGGGCGGGCCTGATTCAGCCCGGATTCCGAAGAAGGAACCACGAAAGGCACGACGAAATTAATTTGTCTCGGGAATCGTACCGGTACGGTAGGGCGATGCGGCCCGCAGCGCCGATTCTTTAAAGAATTTCTTGAGCCGCGAATTCACACGAATGAACGCGAATCAAAATGGTCACAGCCACCTGGCCCAACGGCAAAGGCGGGCCCGAAAGCCCGCCTCCAGCGGAATGTAGCGGCGATCATTGGTCGCCGCATGTCAACTCTTCCCAAGACTGAATGTTTGAATGAATGCGCGACGACTGTCGATCATCAGGCTTTGATGTGTCTGCGCGATCGTTTGAATACTGTGCCGACGACAAACAACGCAGCCAATGCCGAGGTGCTGGGCTCAGGGATTACGGTCAGCTGTTCTGACATGCCGTAAACTCGCAGACTGCCCGTGTTGGGAGTGCCCATGTCACGCAACCAGGATGAGGTCG
>CAYQRP010000160.1:0-3162 GCA_964419815.1 uncultured Luteolibacter sp.
CCACGATTCCCGCGACCTTGTTGTAGCGTCCGTCATCCAGCTCTTCCATCGCATGCAGGATCCGCCGCTGCACGGGCTTGAGGCCGTCATTCAAATGCGGCACCGCACGCTCAAGGATCACATAACTGGCATAATCAAGAAAGTAGTCGGAATACATCCCGCCAAGGGATGCGTGCTGGTCCGGATCAAGGGTCATCGTGCGCAGATGCATACCGATCAGGCCGAAGGGGCGCAAGCCCGACCTCGACGCACAAAAAAACCGCGGACAGGAAAACCCATCCGCGGCTTGTGCAATGTTGCAAAGTTTATTCTGCCGGTGGCGGTGTTGGTTTGCCACCACTTCCGGGACTACCGGGCGGACGCGGACCACCCTGCTGAACCCTTTTCATCATCTCGGCGCGATGATGCTCACCCAGTTTGACAAATTCCTCATAGCTCAACTTGCCGTCCTTGTCGGCGTCGAATTTTTCGAAATCCGCCTTGCGACGTTGTTCCATTTCCTTCTGACGATCGGTCTTGAATGCTTCACGCTCTTCGGGGCTGATCTTGCCGTCCTTGTTCGTATCAAGCTTGTCGAGCATCTCCTTACGCTGACCCTCGCCGGCTTTTTGGCGTTCCGCTTTCATCGCCTCCCGCTCTTCCTTCGACAACTTGCCGTCTTTATCGGTGTCGAATTTTTCCAACATTTGTGGCAACGGACCCTGCGGACGTCCGCCTGGCGGCTTGCCCTCACCTTTGGGTTTCTCCCCGGCACCTTGCGCGCCGGCCATCAACATGGTGCCCAGAAGCGCACCCATGGTCATCATCAGTTTTGTTTTCATGATTGTTTGTGTGGTTGCGGCCAAAAACGAAATGTCGATTTCGACCTCACGAGTAAAAACCCCATTACGCACAAAAGGTTGCGGCAAATTTTCGGATTGAGTTGCCACGCCTGCCCGGCTCGGTTTGGATGCACCCAGAAATGGACGCACCAAAGCCGCCCTCCCCCGCATCGAAGCTCCTTATCTTCGCCCGACGGACCGCCAGCACGCTCTTTCTTTGGGTCACGGTCTCGGTGATCTTTGCCAGCCGCTGGTCATGGGCCTACCTCGGGCTGATCGGCCTGCTTGTGCTGATTGGAACCATCGAATACTTCCGTATGCTGCGCGGTGCCGGCGTGAAATGTTTCCCACGCTTCGGCATCCTCATGGCGCTCGCCTACTGTGGTGCTTTGCATGGTTATTTTCTCTCCGGACAAAACGCTCCCTACTGGCTCGACTCGCTGGCGATCTTCATCGCGATCCTCGGATCCTTCACACTGCAATTGAAGTACCAAGTTCGCGGCGTCGAATCCTTGCTCGCGGTCGCGGCCAACGTCACAGGCTTTGCCTACATCGTCATCCTTTTCAATTTCACCGCTCGCGTAATTTTCATCTTCCCCACCGAGTACGCCAACCCCGGCACCATCGGAATCCAAGGCACCTTCCTTCTGCTCTGGCTCATCGCGGTCACGAAATTCACCGACATGGGAGCCTACATCACCGGCTCGATGTTCGGACGCCACAAAATGATCTCACACGTCAGTCCCGGAAAAACCTGGGAGGGCTTCGTTGGTGCGCTGATCTTTGCCCAGCTCGCCGCCTTCGGACTCTACTTTGCGTTCCCGCAGGAATACTCGTTCTTCACTTCCAAGATCCACATCGCCATTCTCGGCCTCATTCTTTGCCTGCTCGCAGTGATCGGCGATCTAGCCGAAAGCGTGATCAAACGCGCGCTCGATGCGAAGGACTCGGGCCGCATGCTGCCCGGCATCGGCGGATCCCTCGATCTCATCGACAGCATCTGCTTCACCGCCCCGGCGTTGTATTTCTACATGAAATGGTTCATTCTGCGCGGCGCATGACCCCACCCCGCAAACGACGCGTCGCACTGCTCGGCTCCACCGGCTCGATCGGGACCACGACGCTGAATGTTGCCCGCGCGATGCCCGAGCGCATCGAGATCGTTGCCCTCGCTGCGGGAAACAACATCGAAAAACTTGCCGCCCAAGCGCGCGAAACCGGCGTGCGTCATGTGGCGATTCACGATGCTTCTCAAGAAAAAGCCCTCCGCGCGCTTTTGCCCGATGGCGTGAAAATCCACACCGGCCCCGAAGGGCTCATCGAAGTGGCAACTCTTGCCGACGCCGACATCGTGCTGGTTTCGATCGTCGGCACGGCCGGACTCTTCCCCGCCCTCGCCGCGATCCAAGCCGGCAAGGACCTCGCGATCGCTTCAAAGGAAATTCTCGTGATGGCCGGCGAAGTGATCACACAAGCGGCCGAAAAAAATGGCGTGATGCTTCTTCCTGTCGACAGCGAGCACAACGCGATTTTTCAATGCCTCAATGGTCAACACGCGCGCAATGCGGAAGTCTCCCGACTCATACTCACCGCATCCGGCGGCCCTTTTCGCAAACTTCCCGCAGCCGATCTTTCCAAGGTCACTCCCGAGCAAGCGCTTTGCCACCCGACTTGGAACATGGGCCCGAAGATCACCATCGACTCGGCCACGCTCTTCAACAAGGGCCTCGAAATGATCGAAGCCCGTTGGCTGTTTGGCATCGGCATGGATCGCATCGATGTGGTCGTGCACCCGCAAAGCATCATTCACTCGATGGTCGAGTTCGTCGATGGATCGGTGCTCGCACAACTCAGCCGCACCGACATGGGCTTCCCGATCCAATACGCGCTCACCTGGCCCGACCGCATCAAGGGCACTCTCGAACCACTCGATTTTCCCAGCCTCGCGAAACTGGAATTCGAAGCACCGCGCACGGATGACTTTCCCGCGCTCGATCTCGCCCGCGAAGCTGGCCTTACCGGCGGCACCCTTCCTGCCGTCTACAACGCTGCGAACGAGGTCGCCGTCGACGCCTTCCGCGCCGGAAAAATTTCCTTCCCCGGCATCTGGCAATGCGTCGCCAGCGTCATGCAAAACCACCAAGTCGGGCCCTCCTCATCCCTCGAGACCATCGTCACCGCCGACCAATGGGCTCGCCAAGCCGCCCAAAAATTTTGCGATTTGCATGACTGAACCATAAGTAGGCACGACACTCTTGTCGTGCTTCTATGGATTGAAGATATCCCCACATTTTTCGAATTCCAACCAACCGACGAAAGCTTTTAACTCCCATCCATGAAA
>CAYQRP010000161.1:0-3154 GCA_964419815.1 uncultured Luteolibacter sp.
CGGATCTTGGCGCGGTATTTGTGGTACTGCCCGCCGATTCCTGAACCGTGATCCGTTTCTCCATCGCCACCATCCTGCTCCTGCTCGCGGCATTCGCCGCCCAGCAGCTCATGCCGGCATTCACGGGCCTTCACCACTCGCGCATCTTGCTCGTGCACCTCGCCTTTCTCTGCTGCGCGGCCAGTTCAAGCCAACCGCTCATGCTCCTGCTCGCCTTCATCGGCGGCTTCCTCTGGGACGCGCAATGCACGCTCAGCCCCCACCCGGGTGACCCTGCGATTTACACCCAACCCACCGAATCCCTGCGCTTCGGCTACTCGATCCTGCTCTTCGCCGCGGCAGGCTACTTGGTGCAATTCATCCAGGCATTCTTTCACAACGGTAAATGGCTCATCACCACCGTGCTCATCGGTCTCACGCTGATGCTTTACCTCACGCTCGAATGCGGACTCATCAGCTTCATTCGCGGCGAACTCGAAATCAACCGCCCAACCTTTCTCCAAATTTTCTTCACCGCACTTCTCACCACCCCTTTCGCCCCCTTGCTGCTCGCGCCGCTCCGCTTCATTTCCCGCGCCTGCGAGCGTGACGATGAGGTGGAAACCGCACGCGTGCATCCGCGCTAAAACAAGCACCGATGGAAACCATTTCCAAATTCCGAATCTACCTGCTCACGGCACTCGTGCTCGGCGGCTTCGGCGTGCTCGTCAACCGCCTCCACGAATTTCAAATCGAACGCCGCTACGAATTTCTCAACCGCGTCCCCGGCAACCAAAGCGTCACCGTTCGCGAGCCTGGCATCCGCGGCACGATCACCGACCGCAATGGCGTCCCGCTCGCACGCAACCGCCGCCAATACGAAATCACCTTCAACCTCGCCGAAATCCAACAGGCTTATCTCGCCGAGCAAGCGGCACAAAAAAAATCAGCCACCAAACAAGCGCCGAAGGACATCGTCACGATCGTCAACGAAACCACCATCGCCCAACTCCGCAAACTCGATCTCGCACGCAATTACAACGCCTCGGCACTCCGCACGCATTTCGTCACCCACGGCGGACTTGTTCCGTTCCGCTACCGCACCGATCTCAGCTTCGAGGAGTTTTCCAAACTCGCCGAACACAACATCGAGCTTCCCGGCGTGCACATCGCGCTGCGCCCGCAACGCGAATACCCGCTCGGTTCCCTTGCCAGCCATGTGCTCGGCTATCTCAAGCAATGGGAAAAAGGCGACATCGAGAAAAGCGAAGGACGCAAGTTCACCCATTACATCGGCAGCGAAAAAGGCATCGCCGGGGTTGAGGCGAGCATGGACGAATTGTTGCGCGGACCCGAGGGCATCAAAACGATCGTTCGCAACGAAAAGGGCCGCACCATTCGTCTCTCGGATTACACCAAGCCCGGCACCGGTGCCACCGTCCGCCTCACCATCGACGCACGCAAACAACTGCTGCTCGAAAACGCCCTGCGCCACGCCGGCCGCGCCGCCGGGGTGATCATGGATCCCAACACCGGCGAAATCCTCGCCATGGCATCCGTGCCCGACTACGACCCAAACGCGTTCATCCCCAGCATCTCGCAGGAGCGTTGGAAAAATTACAACAGCAACCGACTGCTCTCACCGCTCACCAACCGCGCGATCTCGGAGTACGCTCCAGGCTCGACGATGAAGCTCGCCACCGCCATCGCCGGCGCGATCCAAGGTCAGGCCGAACGCTCGTTCTCCTGCGACGGCTTCATTGCCTACGGCAAACACCAGATCGGATGCTGGATCTGGAACCAAAGCAAAGGCCGCCACGGCACCCTCAGCCTGCCAAGCGCGATCCAAAAATCCTGCAACCCCTACTTCAACAAACTCGCCAACTCGATCGGCTGGCGCGACATGGTGCTTGGCTGCAGCAAGATCGGACTCGGCAAGCGCACCGGCGTCGAACTTCCCGGCGAAAAACCCGGCATCCTCCCTGGCAGCGACACATGGCTCAACTCCCACCCCGGCGCTACCATGACGGCTTCGCTCACCGCGATGCTCTCGATCGGCCAAGGCGACTCGATGGCCACTCCGCTTCAAATCGCCGCCATGACCGCCAGCATCGCCAACCGCGGCACTTACCTCCAACCGCGCATCGTGAAATCCGCCGTTTCCGAAGAAGGGAAATTTCTCATCGCCGACAAACCGAAAGCGATCCGCAACCTCGTTCACGAAGGCATGAAAGCCGCCGATCTCGAGCTCATCCGCAAGGGTATGTGGCTCGCGGTGAACTCGGGCGGCACCGCGGGAAAGGTCCACCTCAGCGAGGCCGAAGTCGCCGCCAAAACCGGTACGGCCCAAACGGTCGAAAACGGTAAAAAATCCAACAACTCATGGGTCACCAGCTTCGCACCCTACGACAGCCCGCGCTACGTCGTCTGCGTGCTCGCGCAAAATGCCGGATCCGGCGGCAGCGTCTGCGGGCCGCTCGTCCATCTGATTTACAAAGGCCTCTTCGGCGATGAAAAAGACCAAAGCCTCCCGCTGCGTGCCCAAACGGAATTTGCAGGCGACACCGACCGCATCGAACACATCGACCTTCCCAAAGATGCTCTCGACCGAATTCGCAGACCCGCCAACGGCGACGAACCCGACCTCGAAATTTACGAAACCGGCGACGAAGCCGGAATCCCAACCAACCCCACACCCAACCCCACCATCCCACCCACACCCACTCTCACACCGGAAGTCGACCCCGAGGGAACCGTTATCCCAAGGGCTCTTCCGGTTGGCGAACCCTGACCCGCAACCTGCGGCCTTTATCCAACATTTAACATTCATCCATCCACATCATGATCCAACACATCAAAAGACTGCTCGGCATTGGCAAACCCGACCCCATGCGCGGCAACAGCCTCATCATCAACGTCGAAAAACTCGAACGCCGCGTCGCATTGCTCGAAGACGGCATCCTTGAGGAATATTCGGTCGAACGCGAAGGCGACCAAAACATCGTCGGCGGCATCTTCAAGGGACGCGTCAAAAACATCGAACCCGGCCTCAAGGCGATGTTCGTCGACATCGGCCTCGATAAAAACGCGTTCCTCCACTTCTGGGACGCCATTCCCGCCGCACTCGATGCCGGACTCGAGGAAATCCAGCGCGAAGGCAAAAAGAAAAACGTCA
>CAYQRP010000162.1:0-3147 GCA_964419815.1 uncultured Luteolibacter sp.
GCCAGCCCTACGATTGGGCCTTTGGTTGCGATGCATGGTCGGCAGCCGGATTTCAAACCGTCGAGTTGCGGCGGATCATGCGGCAGGACGAACCCGAATTCGTTGCAGCGTTGGCAAAAGTGCGACGCGGTGTGATCGACGCCTCGGTTGAATCGCTCCTCCGGCCACGAGTGAGTCTTTTCCCACGGCACCACATCACCCGGCTATTTACCCACAACACCATGGTGGATCGTTGGAATGACTTTTGTCTCAGCGAACTGCCCGGCCCTGAAACCATTCGCGAGGCCGAGTCATGGGGACCCCAATCGCAGATCGACTTCCTCGAAAAGAATCTACTCACGCCAAAAGTGCTGCGGCTCAAACCGGGCGCGCGCGTCATGTTCACGGTCAACCGTCCGGACGATGGCTTCGTCAACGGCCAAACCGGTGAGGTGGTTTCCATCGGCCTCACATCCGTGGTCGTCCACACGCAGGGCAAAGAAATCGAGGTGAGCCCCTACCGCTGGCGCTTCGATTCCAAGGACAATGCCACGGCATGGTTTGAGCAAGTGCCGTTGCGCCTGGCCAATGCCATCACCATCCACAAGGCGCAGGGAATCACCATCGATTCCGCCTTCGTCGATGTGCGCGCCGCACGTGAACCGGGTCAGGCCTATGTCGCCATTTCACGCGTGCGATCACTCGCCGGCCTCCACCTCAAGGACTGGCCCAAAGGCATCGTCGTCTCACAGCGCGCCATCAACTTCCACTTTCCAAAATCAATCGAATGACACCCACCATCCCACATCACATCAACTCCCTCGACCGCCTTGCTGCCGCGCAATTCTATGTGCACACGCTTGGCTGGGCGATTCACCCGCTCTACGCGCCAGACCGTGGCGAAAGCCAAGAGCGTGGCAAAAAGCCGGTCCTCAAAGGCTGGCGCAACCACACCGCATCTGAAATCACCCCGGATTTCCTCAGCAAGTATTTCGGAGGCGGATCCACGCACAACATCGGCTGCGTCGTCCGCGCGCCATTCGTCCATGTGGACCTCGACAGCAAACCGGATGCGGGCGACTCGGTCATGGCGTGGCTCAAGTCCCAACCGCAACTCGCCACCATCCCGCGCGAACGCACCGGCGGTGGAGCCCACTTGGCTTTCATTTGTCGCGACATCCCCGAGGCCGTGATGAAATCCAAAAAGGCCCCCACCTGTCAGATCAACGACAAGGTGAGTGCCGAACTCTACCTCGATGGGCTCAACCTCGTTCTTTCACCATCGGTGCACAAAAGCGGGCATGCCTACTCGTGGGAAGTGACAGGCGATATCCCTGAGGTCACATGGCAGCAACTGAGCGCATGGTTTGGATTTGCCTCGCCAGAAACCAAACCCCAAGGCCGACCCAGCAAAGAAAAACCATGGTGGTCGCGGTGGAATGAAGATCTGCGCACCTTGGATGTGGCAGGCGTGATGGAGGAAATCGGCCGACTGGGCGAGTGCCTTGATCCCGAGCAACACAAGTGGTCGATCCGCTGCCCGTGGGATCACGAGCACAGCACAACCGTGACGGGCCCTCCCGGCTCTGACACCATCATCTTCAACCCGCCCGAATCAATGCCGGGCTTCCGTTGCCTTCATGCCCACTGCGAAGGCCGAGGCATTCGGGATCTGGTGGAATGGGCCGAGAGGGAAAAGCCCGGCATCATCGCCGCCCGTTGTTCCAACCTCCGCGTATGGTCTCCTGGCAACACCAACGCCAAAGGAAGGCCGCAGATTGTTCTGCCCGCACTCGGGCGTGCGCATGGAGAATTCGGCCGCGAACTTGGCAGCCAAATCGCCCCAAGCCTCGACCTCTTCAAGTTTTCAAACCAGGTCGTGGAAATCGTCACGGTCCCAGCCGCTGACACCGCCGGCGCGATCCCCGGCCACATGATCTCAACCATCAAGGCCGCGGAGTTGGTCACTGCCGTGGAACGAACCGTGGAAACCGGAGTCCTCAAGGAAGACGATGCGGGAGATGAGGTCTTTGTGCCCAAGAGCATGAGTGAGCAGGACGCACGCATCACCTTGGTGAGTGGATTCTTCTCCTCCTACCTGCCGCTGATCACCCGCGTGCTGGATGTGCCGGTCCCCCACCTCACCGACGACGGCAAAATCGTTTATCCCAAACCGGGATATGATGAACGCTTCGGCACATGGCTCAATCCACACTCGCCCCAGATCCGCAGCATGGGTCACAGCGAGGCACTGCGCTGGTTGCTGATCGATCTGTTTGGCCTGCCTGAGCATGGCGGGTTCTGGTGGCAGGATGAGCAGGCGCGCATTCACGCACTCGCCCGTTTCATCACTCCGTTTTGTCGTGGCCTCATGGGCTGGAAGCGAACGCCGCTCTGGATCTTTGACGGCAACCGCGAAGGTTGTGGCAAGGACACCTGCGCCGACCTCACCCACATTGCCTACACCGGCCGTTCGATCATCTGCGCGCCGCTGTCCAAGGATTGTGATGACGAAATGCGCAAGAGGATCACCTCGGCGCTGATGTCGGGCAGCCGCTTCTTTCACCTGGCCAACATGAAGGGCCATGTCCGCTACGCATCGCTCGAAGCCGCCACCGATAACTCGGGCGTGTGGGAAGACCGTCGCCTCGGTGCCAGTGAAACCCTCACGCTGCCCAACGAGACCGAGTTTTCATTCTCGGCCAACAACGCCACCTGGGAGCCTGACATCGAACGCCGCTGTCGCCGCATCCGTTTGCGGTTCACCCCCGATGACATCAACGGCCATCGCTACCGGCACCACGACATCAAAGGATGGGTACGCCAGCACCGCGCGGAATTGCTCTCCGCCATCGCCACGCTGGTTCACGAGTGGGTCCGACAAGGCAGCCCGGCTGGCCCCACCCCATTCACATCGTTTCCCGAATGGGGTCGCGTTGTCGGTGGCATCCTTCAATGTGCCGGGTTGCCAGACCCATGCTTGCCTCACGAGGAAAACCAATCGTCCGGCGACCAAGCGACCAAGGCGATGCGGGATTTCTTCGTGCTGGCCTTTGATCACTTCGGCGATCGGGAGGTGTTGAAGAAGGAATTTCAGGAATTCATTCAGGAGAACGAGGACGTTCACGAGCTGTTTGACTGGCTCGACTTCGCTGCGCGGCGAGGACT
>CAYQRP010000163.1:0-3135 GCA_964419815.1 uncultured Luteolibacter sp.
CGATCACCTTTCCGTTCAACATCGCGATCGGCATTCCGATTTACCTCGAAATGGCGCGAGCACTGAACTTCTGAACAGCTGGATGACCCGAGCTCGGCCGCTAGGGCGCTGAAATCTTTGTGAAGATGTGGGATGAAGCCCGAGTGAAAAAAGTTTCTAACTTTTTTCTTGAGGTCTCACGATTTTTAGACGAAATATTGTCTCAACGACCTATCAGCGCATCGCGCATGGCTGATATCTTCACACCCAAAAACCCATAAAACCCCTTAAAAACCAGTCTCCGGACACTCTTTGCATCACTCTCTGTTTGCCTATGCAGCTGAGCCTTTCCTCGGTTTCATGGGTGGATGACTTCTAAAAACCAGCCCAACAAGACCCGCACATGAAGCCCAAATTCGCCTTATCGCTGACAGCTCTTGCTGCCTCCGCTACAATCCTCGCGACATCCTCTGTTTCCGTTAAAGCGGCGACCTACACCTGGGACTCTGCATCGGGTGACGGCGCCACGATCACCAGTGGCACCGGTGCATGGAACACGACGGCAGGCAACACGATTTGGAATGATGGATCTTCGAATGTCATCTGGGCTCAGACCAGCGGCACGGTCGGGCTTCATGATGCTGTGTTTGCCGGTACAGACGGCACGGACAACCAATATGTGATTACCTTGGGTGGAGCGATGGCTGCCAATTCCCTTACTTTCAACAATTCTGGCTATCAACTCACCAGCGGCACCATCTCCTTAAGGCCTACCACCACAACGAATGGCAACATCACTGTGGCTGCTGGTAAAACCGCAACCATCAACTCCAA
This sequence comes from uncultured Luteolibacter sp., assembly GCA_964419815.1. Lineage (GTDB taxonomy): Bacteria > Verrucomicrobiota > Verrucomicrobiia > Verrucomicrobiales > Akkermansiaceae > Luteolibacter. The sequence goes on from CAYQRP010000163.1 coordinate 814, forward strand.
TATCGGTTTCTCCAATAACGTCGCTACCACATTCACGTCAAACGCCGGTTCCACCCTCAATCTTGGCGGTGGCGCAAGCAATTCCCAGTATCGATTCGTCGGCGCCGGTACTGTCAACATGACCGCAGGCACTTACACCGCCAACGTGGGCAGGGTCAATGTTGCCACCTTCAATCAAACTGGCGGCACCTTCAACATGAACCTGCCTGCTGGAACTGACGGGTATTTCATCGGCGATGCTGCCGGCCGTAGCGTGAACTACACCATGTCCGGGGGCGCCATCATCAACGCCAACGCCCAGAACACCACCGTCACCAATTCCTATCTGGCGATCGGTCGCGCTTCCGGCAATACAGCTTATACCAACACTCTCAATGTGACGGGCTCCGCTAACTTAAACGTCGGTGTCACTGCCAACAGGGCCGGCGAGCTCCTCATTGCCTCCGACAACGCTTCCAATGGCACGCTCAACGTTTCGAGTGGCGCGGCTACCGTCGGAACCGGCAAAGCCGACAACAAGATTTACTTTTTCAAAAACGGCTCCGGTGCTGGCTACACTGCCAATCTGACCCAGTCGGGTGGTACTGTAACCGCTAACGGAATCCAGTTCGGTGGCACCGCAGGCACCTACAATGCGACCTCTTCGGCGAACTTGACTCTTAGTGGCGGTGTTCTCTATGTGGGTCTCCAAGGGATCACGCGCGGATCCGGTGCCAGTGACTTGCAGACTAACATCAAGCTCCAAGGCGGTGTGATCGGCGCCTCTGACAGCTGGTCCTCCTCACTCGACATGAAGCTGGGTGCCACCAGCGGTGGGCCCACCTTCCAAGCTGCCACCAGCGGTGGCGTCTCCAAGAACATCACGCTCTCCGGTGTTCTCTCGGATGACACAGGAGTCAGTGGCGCGCTCACAAAGACTGGCATTGGTACTTTGACGCTTTCCGGTTCGAACACCTATTCGGGCAATACTACCATCAGTGCTGGCACATTGAGGCTGGGCGCATCGAATGTAATTGCCGATGGCGCCGGGAAGGGGAATGTTTCGGTCGCTTCTGGAGCCACCTTCGACCTCTCCGGTTTTTCCGAAACCATCAACGGTCTGTCTGGCGCTGGTACGGTGGATAACTCCGGTGACTTTGCCGCCACTCTGACCGTTGGCTCCAACGCCGGTGGCACTTTCAGCGGCAACATCAAAAACACCACTCTCGCTCTTTCTCTGACCAAGACCGGCAATACGGACCTTATCCTGAGCGGAAGCAACTCCCACAGCGGAGCGACCACCATCAACCAAGGTCGACTGTTCATCAACAGCAGCAATGCGCTGTCGAGTAATTCTGCGGTGACGGTCAACGGCGGCTCACTGGTCCTCAATACCAGTGGCAACCCCGCCTTCGCCCAAAGCATCACACTCAATAACAATTCAAACCTGTCGTTGCGCCAGTCGGCGACTCTCTCCAACGTCACCCTTGCCACGAATGGCACACTGACCTTCAACCAAGATGATACGGCTACTCAAGCCTTCACTTTGAACAGCAACACCGCCTTGGACGGCACGCTTACGGTTCAGGTGGGTGGTGGAGCTGCGGCCCCGGCTGCCGTCACCCTGAGCGGAATTCTTAGCGGCGGCAGCGGCAACCTGGTCAAAATCGGATCAGGCCAGTTGACGCTCAGCGGATCTAACTCCTTCAACGGACTCACCATCAAAAACGGCACTCTGAACGCCATTACCAGCAGCAATGCGCTGGGTGCTGGCACGGTCACCATGGGCGGTTCCGGCTCCACGGGTGCTACCCTCACCATTGGCAGGGCATTTGCCAACAACTTCACCATCAACGCCCCCACAAGTGGTTCGGTCGTCATCGGTGCGAACGGTGCCGGTTCTGGCTACACCCTCTCGGGCGGGATCACGCTGAATGGCAATCTCACCCTCCAAACCAATGACAATGCGGTTAACGGAGCCATTAAGGCCGGTGGCACCTTTACCGGCGGCATCACCGGCACCGGCAATGTGGTACTCAACAACCTGGGTCTTGCTGCTAACACCTTCACCTTCAACACCGGCGCGATCAACCACACAGGCAGCCTCACCCTACAGGGCACTGCCACTGGGGATACCACCATCAACTCCAGCATCGGCGCGAATGTCACCAGCGTGACGCAAAACAGCGCCACCTCTCGCTTGGTTCTCGCTGGTAGCAGCTCCTACACCGGCGCCACTAACGTCAATGCCGGTACCCTCGTGGTCAACGGCAGCATCTCGACCAGCTCGCTGACGACTATCAGCTCCGGCGCCACTATCGGTGGCTCGGGCACGGTCGGAGC
>CAYQRP010000164.1:0-3119 GCA_964419815.1 uncultured Luteolibacter sp.
CCTCCTTCGAGGTTGCAAAGAGGCTTGATTGCCGATATCCCCATCTTCCACCCGTTCGGCCGCTTATGAAAATCCTCCGCCCGCTCGCCTGTTTGTCCGCCGCTTCATCCGTCCTTTTTTTGGCAAGCTGCGCCCATCAAAAATCCGTCGGCCCAACCATCGGCGGCAAACCGACAAACCCACACCCGCCAGGCACTTACGAGCATTTCAAAGCCGAGCCGAGCTACCCGAAAACCTACAACGTTTGGAAAAACGAGGAGCTTCTCGCTCAAACCCACGACGGCAACTCGCACATCAAAATCAACCTCGCCAGCCAACGCGGCATGCTCATGAACAACGGCGAGCTGGTGATGGACTACCCGATCTGCTCGGGTGTCAAAAGCCGCCCCACACCCACCGGCACCTTTTACATCCTCGAAAAGATCGTCGACAAAAGCTCCAACCGCTACGGCAAAATTTATGACGCATCGGGCAACATCACCAATGGTGATGCGGATGCGCTGAACGATCCCATTCCCGAAGGCGGGCGCTTCGTCGGCGCGCCGATGAAGTACTGGATGCGCCTCACCAACGACGGAGTCGGTCACCACATCGGCCCGGTGAAACGATATCCCGCTTCCCACGCCTGCATTCGCGGACCGCGCGCCATCATGCCCGTGGTCTACTCGAAAGTAAAACTCGGCACACGCGTCGACGTCGAGTGAGCCGCGCAGCTCAGTCCTCGATGAACTTCTGATGACCCGTCTTCTTGACGGCCTTGAGGTTCTCGATCAAGCCCTCGATCTGGTCGACTTTTCCGGCGAGAAAGGCCTGCTCGATTTCGCAGAAAATCACATAGCACTGGCCCATCAACTTGCGGTATTCGGCAGCGGCCGCAGCCTTTGCCGGACCATCGGGCATCTTCTTGAGCATCTCGGGCAATTCGGCGAGTCCCAAAACCAATGCCTGCTGAGCGAGTCGCGCCGAGGCCGCGCCCTTTTCCGGATCGGTCTCCTTTTTCAAGGCCTTGTAGGCATCGTCCAATTCACTCATCTGGCGCGCAAGCGGTGATTCGGACGCGTCTTCGGCGCTGATCCAAAGCGTCATTCCCATCAAACAAGCCAACAGCATCGATAGAATTTTCATGTGCAAAAAACCCAACACCCGATGCTCTCGGCTGTCATGAAAAATTTTCACGAAATCGCCGTCACTGATCCACCGGTACGAGTCGCACGATGCGGTCGGGCTTGTTCAACACCACATACACCAATCCGTCGGGACCCGCGGCGACATCCCTCACGCGCCCGATGTTCTTGAGGATGATTTCCTGATCGACGACTTTGCGATCGACCAAGCGGATGCGCCGCACTTCCTGCTGTGCCAAAGCGCCTGCCAGCAGATCGTTTTTCCAGTTGGGAAATTTTTTACCCGAATAAAAATCCAAACCGCAAACCGCAATCGATGGAACCCAATAAGTCAGGGGTCGCTCGATGCCCTCCTTTTCGGTCTCAGCCACCATCGGCGTGCCATTGTAATTCATTCCATAAGTCACCACCGGCCAGCCATAGTTGCGACCGGGCAAAATCAAATTCAACTCATCGCCGCCACGTGGACCATGCTCGGTGTTATAGATCGAACCATCGCGCGGATCCATCGTCAGCCCTTGCGGATTGCGATGACCATATGACCAAATGCCGCCGATCGCATCCTTGTTGCCAACAAACGGATTGTCCTTCGGCACGCGCCCGTCGTCGTGCAAACGAAAAATCTTGCCGTTCGGCCGCGACAAATCCTGCGCCTCCATCATCCCGCCGCGCTCGCCAATCGGGAAAAAGATGAAGCCGTCCGCAAACACAAAGCGGGTGCCAAAATGCACGCCGCCGCCCGTGCGAAATTTTTCATCCGGCCGGTAAATCCATTCTTGGTCGATCCAGCGGTGATCTTTGATCCTTCCGCGCACCACCGCAGTAATGCAGCGCACTTCGTCCTTGCCCGAGGCATCCTTGCGACGGGTGCCATCGGACAGGCCAAGGTACACCCATCCGTTGTTCGCATAATCCGGATGCAGGGCCACTTCAAGCAAACCGCCTTGTCCATGGTCAATCGCCTCGGGCAAACCTTCAATCGCCAAGGGATCCAATTTTCCCTCGGCGGAAACAAATCGCAAGCGACCTGCCTTTTCGGTCACCAACTTCCGCCCGTCGGGCAAAAACGCAATCGCCCACGGACTCTCAAGACCCTCACTGACCAGCGTCTCAACGCGATAATCATGCAGCTTGGTTTTGACGACCTTGTCCGGCGAAGGCACGGGAAATTTCACGCCCTTGGCAAGCGTCTCTTTTTCCTTTTCGCGCAGAAAAATTACCATGCCGCGAATCTGTTCAGGCGTGAGCACACCCTCCCACGGCACCATCCCCAGCTCGGGCTTGCCCTTGGCGATCGACCGCGTGATCTCCTCGTCGGATCCGCCATGTTTCCACTCACCGTCGACCAGCGATCCGCCCTGACCGCCCTCAAACGAAACACCATGACATCCCGCGCAATGAGTCCGGTATACTTCGTCCATTTTCACCTTGTCGCCGAACGCAAGGCCACAGGCAAAAAAACAAATCCAAATGATTGCGCGCATGAGGAGAACTAGCCCTCATCAGCCACAAATGGCAATCCGCGAATGCGCGGCACTTCTGATTTCAAAACTCCCACTCCATCGACACCCACAGCGAGCGCGGCGCAGCCAGCGTGCGAAGGCCGTCACTGCTCAAGCCGGTCACGATCTCTTCGTCAAAAAGGTTTTCAATTCGCAGCTGCAATGTGGCGTCACCGATTTTTCGCATCACACCAAGCCTCACCGTAGTGTAGTCGGGAATCAACCGAGTCGCCATCGCATCGTCAAACTGCGAAGCTCCGTATTCCACACCACCAAACAAACTCACCTGCTCAAGCGCGCGCCACTCGGCATCGGCAATGAGCCGCAACTCGGGCGATTGCGGAAAGGGCTTGCCCTCGAGCAAGGGTTGATCGGGCGATGAGGAAAATTCCGTTTCCGACCAAAGCCCGCGCAACGCAAGCGTGAGCGATTTGTGCGGCAGCCACTCGGCCGATGCCTCAAGGCCGCACACGCGCGCCTCGTCGACATTGTC
>CAYQRP010000165.1:0-3119 GCA_964419815.1 uncultured Luteolibacter sp.
CTGACGCTGAACCAAATTCGCCCCAGAATTCAGCGTGATGCTTTGAGCGTAGGTGCCGGTGGCATTCAAGAAGAAGGAGGCGCCGTTGTTCACCGTCACCGCCGTGTTGGGCGAGAACGCGTTGGTGCCGGAGATAAAGAGGCGACCTTGGTTGATGGTGGTCGCTCCGTTGTAGGAGTTGCTTCCGGTCAAGATCACATCGGTGGCGCCTGCCTTGGTCAGAGCCAAAGTGCCGGTGGTGTTCCTAAGAGCGCCGCTGAAAGTACCGCCAGCGTTGGCACCTACCGTCAGAGTGGAAGTGGTGCCCGCTGCGGTGTTGTCGATCGTGCCCGAGCCCGTCAATGCGTTGACGGTGTCCGAATTGCCGTTGAGGTCGAGGATGCCATTGATCGCGACATTGCCCGCGCCGGCGCCATCCGGAAGCACATTCGAGGAGCCGAGCTTGAGCGTGGCTCCAGAGGCCACCGTGACCGGTGCAGAGCCTCCGATCTTATAGCTGCCTCCCAGGGTGTAAGTACCGCTGTTGAAGGCCACCGAAAGAGGGGTCACATCCGCGCCGGTAATGTTCACGATTTGGTTGGTCGCGGTGTTGTCAAAGATCACCGCGAGGCCATCGGTGTAATCGCTTGCGCTGCCGTCTTTGGTCCAGTTTCCTGAGCCTCCGATGGTGGCGGTGCTCCACTCGCTGCCAGTGGCACCAGTCCAATTGTAAACGCTCGTGACAACCAGTTCCACGGCCCCGGTGACGCTGTTATGGTTCAGCGCGTAGGATTTGCCTATGGGCGTGCTGCCGAGGGTGTAGGCACTGAAGCCGCCGCTGCCTTGCAGAGTTCCATTGTAATCGATCAGCGTGTAGGTGCCGTTAGCGGGTGCGGCGCCGGTGATGTTGACGGTGACGGACCCGGCCGCGCCGCTGTTGGTCACGCCATCGGTGCCGACAACCGTGAGGATGTGGCCGTCGGCCACATTGAAACTGAGGGCGCCCGTGCCTGCAAAAGTGAGGTTGGGCACAGTGCTCGAACTGGAGCTGAGCGCCAGCCCTGCCCCGCTGTTGACGGTGAGCCCACTGGAAGTGGATGTGGCATCCGTCGCAGCAAGGTCCAAGGTGCCGCCGTTCACGACAGTCGCACCCGTGTAGGTGTTCGAGGCGGAGAGCATCAGCGTGCCGGATCCGCTTTTGGTCAAGGTGTTGGTGCCGCTGATGACACCCGTGAGTGTGACCTTACCTGGATCACCTAAGCCGCCACCAACCTGGATATTCAAGTTGCCAGTCAAGCCGACATTGCTGCCCAAGCTGAATGGTTGAGTGGCTTCACCATCTTGGTTGAAGGTGACGATGCCGCTGGTCGGCAAACTGACATTGGAGAGAGTCGCCGCTTGGCGCATCAAGAGGTTCGAGCCGGTGTTGAGCGTGATGCTTTGGTTGAAGCTCGCCGTGCCGCTGGCATTCAAAGCCAAAGTGCCGGCGTTGACCGTTACCGCCCCGGTGCTTGGAAGGGCATTGGCGCTGTTGATGAAGAGTCTGCCTGCGTTGATGGTGGTGCCACCCGAGTAAGAGTTGCTGCCGGACAGGGTGAGATCCGAGGAGCCGGCTTTGGTGAGCGTGCCATTGACTCCGGAGACGTCCGATAGGTTGCCCGTGAGAGTGATGGTGCGGCCATTGGTGGAAGCGTCCTGTGCTCGGACGGTCACGCCACCTGCAGTCGCGCCGAGTTGCATGTTGAGTGAAGAAATCCAGTTCTGGATGGCGCCCAGAGTGCCCCCTTCCAGTTTGATCGCGACCGGCAGATCGTTGGCAGCGGAGCCACGGGTGATACCTTGCCCGCCAACATAAAGGGCACCGCCACTGAGCGTCAAGTTCGCAGCAGATGTGGCATTGTAGGTGCCCGAAGTACCACCGAACTGGATGCCGTTGACGGCACTCACCGAGCCGCCGGTCTGATTCAAGTTGGCCGTGTAGCCGGCATTGGAGCCGTTTTTGAAAAAGTAAATCTTGTTGTCGGTGTAACCAGCGGCGGTACCTCCAACGGTGACCGCCGAGCTTCCAGACACATTCAGCGTGCCGTTGGAAACGTTGTCGGAGGCGATAAGCAGCTCGCCGGGTCTGCCGCTAGGACTGTTGCCAATATTCAAATTGGCGGATCCCGTCACATTCAGCGTGTTGGTGTAAGCATTGGTACCCGAAGCGCGACCGATCGCCAAGAATGCATTCGCGCCGCCGGCAGAGCCGCTGTTGGCGTTGATGATGGCGTTGCCCGACATGGTGTAGGCGACGCTTTGGCCTGCAGCGAAGCCGATGGCATATTGGCCGCCACTAGAGATGGGCATATTCATGGTGAAGGTGCCGCCGCTCTGATTGAAGGTGGCGACATTTACGCTGCCCACGTTGGCGTCATAAGTGCCTGCCGTCATGTTGACCGTGCCGGCACCTTGGAATCGATATTGGGAATTGCTCGCGCCGCCGCCGAGGTTGAGAGTGGCTCCCGAGTTTGCCGTAATGTTGGCCTGTTTATTGGGTGCGTACGAGATGGCGGAGTCGATGGTGGCCGTTTTATTGGCAGCCACGGTGATGTCACCGTTGGTGGCGGTTGTCGGCATGACGGATACTGTGCCGCTGGTGATTTGATATCCGCTGCTGCTGAAAGTGAGCGACTCCGCAGCCATCGTTCCACCCACCGTGACGACATGTTCGTTGGCAAGGCCATCATCTCCACCGAAGACTGCACCATAGCTGGCGTCGGTGGCTGAGGTCTGGCTCCAGGGCACATTTGTGCTGAGGTTGTTCCAGGTCGTGTTGCCTGCCGTGGTATTCCAGGCGCCGTCGCCGCTGGTGATCCCTGCAGTTAAACTCGTATCCCAGAAAAGGTAACTTCCCACCGTGATGGTGTCGGTATCCACGATGGCCGCAGACGTGTCGAGCACGTTGCCCGAAGCCGCCGCCTTGATCACTGCACCGGCATTGATCCTGAATTGGAGGGTTCCCGTGCTGGTCGGCGTGACTTGGACGGTGAACACGCCGGGAGTGGTTTCGGTGATCGTGCCGATGGTGATGGTGGAGGTGCCTGCGTTGCCAAAGTCGGCCGAGCTGACCGTGGCGGCATCGATATCCTCACTGAAGG
>CAYQRP010000166.1:0-3116 GCA_964419815.1 uncultured Luteolibacter sp.
TCCATCGCCTTGAGGTTCACGACCGGTGATTCGGTGATGTCGTCGACCTCGAGCGTGTAGTTCACATAGGGAGTGCCGACCATCTCGCGGGCAACCCGCACGGTGCGCTCGCCAAGCGGCAAGGCCCGCCAGTTCTCCCGTTCGGCTTTGGCCACGAGGGCGTAAAATTTCGATTCGCCTTGAAACACGGTCGACATCGGCAGGCGAGCCGGGCTGGCCGGGGGCACTGACTGCTGCGCGGTCACTGGCCCGGCGAAGAACGCCATGAAAAGAGCAAATAAGGTCGCGCGCATGATCCCTTCTACGCCCGAAAGGCCTTTTGGCAAAGTGACAATGCGGGAAAAGGCCAAAATTGATACGGAAATGCTGATTTTTAGCTTTCAGAAATCGATCTTGCCGAGCCGACCGCGAAAGGGCTTAAATTCGTTCAACAAATCGATCATGGCAGCAAAGGACAACAGAAAACGCGGGGTAGCGGATGAAGCGTCCCCGTGGTCGAACGAGGTGGTCGGGATCATCCTGATCGGGGTGGGTTTGATGATGCTGCTTTCCTTGGTGCGATACAGTCCGGCGGACCTGCCGCGTTGGGGATTTCTTGAGGCCTTTGCGTCGAAATCGGGGGAGAAAGGTGAAAACCTAATCGGCCCCGTTGGCGGCATACTCGGATTTTTGCAAATCCTGTTGTTTGGCGCGGCGGCGGCGATCGCGCCGATTGGCCTGATCTGGTTTGGGATCATCAAGCTCGCGCTCGACGGCCGTTTGTGGCCGCGACCGCTCTTGGGTTTTGGTGTGCTGCTGTTGTGCGGTGCGGTGTTCCTCGATGCGGCCGACTGGTTTTTCACCGGATGGTCGGAGCGCTGCAATTTGCCCAGCCCGGGTGGCATCGTGGGAAATGGCTTGGGCGAATTCGTGATGATGAAGTTGCTGGGTCGCACGGGAACTTTGATTGTCACAGGTGCGGCGTATCTGGTCGCGATGATTCTGATCACAGGTCAGCAGCCGGTGACATTTGTGAAATCTTGCGCGCGGGCGGCTTGGGAAAAATATGGTGTGTGGCGGGAGAGTCGTCAGGAGATGGAGGAAATCGCCGCCAAAGAGGAGGAGTTCATTTCCGAACGCGAGCGTCAGCGCGAGCAACGGCGCAGGGAACGGGAGGCTCAAAAAGCGGCCGAGAAAGCGGAGGAGGAGGCCCGGCAGCCGATGCTGCCCCTGCGTGAAACCCCGACGCCGCAGATCATCGATGCTTCGCAGCGTCGATCCAACGAAACCTTGTTGCCGGGCACCAAGCCCTTCGAACGCAAGAAGCCCGCGCACCAGTTTTTATCGGTCAGCGGCTTTGAAAACTACGAGCTGCCGGGCTTCGATCTGCTCGATGCGATCGACACCGAGGATGCGCCGGAGGCGAACCGCGATGAGTTGATCGAGACGCAGCGGGTGATCATCGACACGCTCAAGGCCTTCGGCATCGATGTCACTGCGGGCGACATCACGCGCGGGCCGACGATCACGCGTTACGAAATTTACCCGTCGACGGGGCTTCGCGTTTCGAGGATTTCACAACTCGAGGCCGACCTTGCCCGCGCGACACGCGCGGAACGCATCAACATCCTTGCGCCGATTCCCGGCAAAGACACGGTGGGCATCGAGATTGCCAACAGTCAGAAAATTGCCGTGCCGCTGCGCGAGCTGCTGCACGATCCGGAGTTTCGCTCGGCCAAAAAGAAAATCCCGCTTGCGCTCGGCAAGGATGTTTATGGCCGTGCGGTCATCGGCGATTTGGCGGCCATGCCGCACTTGCTCGTCGCGGGCGCGACCGGCTCGGGCAAATCGGTGTGCATCAACTCGATCATTGCCTCGATGCTTTTCAAATTCGGCCCCGACGAACTGCGCTTCATCATGGTCGACCCGAAGGTCGTCGAAATGCAGATGTACAACCGTCTGCCGCATCTCGTCGTGCCGGTGGTGACGGATCCGAAAAAAACCGTCGCCGCGCTCAAGTGGGTGGTGAATGAAATGGAGAAGCGCTATCGGATCTTTGCCAAGGAAGGCGTTCGCAATTTCGATGGTTTCAACAACCGCGCGCGGCCGGACAAGTCAGCCCCGGTCGAACAGGAACTGCAATTCGATGCTGAGGAAGAGGAGGAAGAAGTCGATGAAGAGGCAATCGAGGAAATCGCCTCGGCACTCGAGTCGGGCGACCTGCTACCTGAGGCGGACGAGGAGGAAATGGAGATCGAAGAGGAAAAAATTCCCGATCGTTTTCCTTACATTGTGGTGCTCATCGACGAGTTGGCCGACCTCATGCAGACCGCTCCGGCGGATGTCGAAATGTGCATCGCGCGCATCGCGCAAAAGGCCCGTGCGGCTGGCATTCACTTGATCATTGCGACGCAGACACCGCGCGCGGATGTGGTCACCGGCATCATCAAGGCCAACATTCCTTCGCGGATCGCGTTCCAAGTTTCATCGCAACTCGATTCACGCGTGATCCTCGACACGAAGGGCGCGGAGAAACTCGTAGGCAAGGGCGATATGCTCTATCTGCCGCCGGGATCGGCGAAGCTCGAGCGTTCGCAGGGGGCATTTGTCACCGATGCGGAAGTCGAGCGCATCATCGACCACTGCGCGGCGCAAGGATCGCCAAAATTTGAAACCGACATTCAGGCATCGATCAACAGCGCCGACAACGATGACGAAGAGGAAGTCTCGGACGCCGATGAGGAATTGATCATGAAGTGCATCGAGGTTGTGCGCCAGGAACAAAAGGCCAGCACCTCGTTGCTGCAGCGCCGCTTGAGGCTCGGATACACACGCGCGGCGCGGATGGTCGACATCCTCGAGCAGCGCGGCATCGTCGGGCCGGGCGAGGGGGCCAAGCCCCGAGAGGTGTATTTAAAGTGATGCGGCAGCCACGCGCGCTGCGAATTTCCGCCATCCCGTCATTTTCGTGTTGTCAAAATCGGGCGCGCCCACTTAAATTTCCGCCCGCCCGCAAGGGAGTGTATGGCTCGATAGCTCAGTTGGTAGAGCAGCGGATTGAAAATCCGCGTGTCGCTGGTTCGATCCCGGCTCGAGCCACCACTTTTCCCTCAATTTCCTGCAAATTTTCTCCGCAG
>CAYQRP010000167.1:0-3106 GCA_964419815.1 uncultured Luteolibacter sp.
CTTGAAGATATTCAAAGGCGATCTGAAGATCCGCTAGCCGCCTTGTGGCCAAGCTTACCCGTAGTATGAGCCTCAACTCCCTGTCGCGACGCCCGGCACCTCTAGTGGGGTTGAATACTCTTGAACGTTAGCTTTTCGAGAGCATGCTTGCCTCCTTGTCGGAACACGGCTTGCGAGAATCACTTGATTGAAAGGGATCGAGGGGCGTGATAGATGCTCAACCCAAAGATGATCGTGATTTCAAACGGGCCGATTCCAGGAGCAAAGATCTTCGGTAGTGTAAAATTTCTTCTGTAAAATCGAGAGGCCGATCGGTTTGACATCTTTCTTCAAAGAAATCGGCGCTGTGGGCCGCGTCGCGCTACCGGGGATGGTAGGTGGAATGGCGCAATTATTTCACTTTTTTTAACCTTTCTTAAATTTTTTCGCTTGCGCGATCGGGAAATGTGGGTTAATCATCTCGCGTCGCAAGACAAGGCGGCCCGACTGAGATGCCCTTCAGGTTATTGGGTTTTTCCTGATGGGATGATCGGTCGGGCCGCTTCTTTTTTTGGATTAATGCGCGGGTTTCAAGCCCTTTCTGCTCCTGCGAACCCAAGGATTTTCCCGCGAAATGGGGATTGGGCTGCGGCCGCAACTCTGCTAGAGGTGAGCCATGAGATTGATCCGTTTTGGGGATTCCGGCCGCGAGGAGCCGGGGGTTTTGCTGCCGGACGGTCGGCGGGTGGATGCGAGCGGGGAATTTCACGATTACGACGAGGGGTTTTTTGCCTCGGGCGGCCTCGAGGGCTTGGCCGAGTGGGTGGCGGACGGCTGCCCCGGCGGGGCCTTGGTCGATCCCGTAGCACGGCTGGGTCCGCCGGTGAACCGGCCGTCAAAGATCGTCTGTGTCGGGAAAAATTATTTGGATCATGCCAAAGAAATGGGCGGCGAGATTCCCTCCGAGCCGGTGCTTTTCATGAAGGCCAGCAGCGCGTGGAGCGGTCCGCATGATGATGTGCTCATTCCGCGTGGTGGCACCAAAATGGATTATGAAGTCGAGCTGGCCCTAGTGATAGGCCGTACGGCATCATGCATCGACGAGCGCGAGGCGATGGATCATGTGGCGGGGTACTCGGTGTTTTGCGATTACTCCGAGAGGTCGTTTCAGTTGGAGGGTGGGGGTCAGTGGACCAAGGGAAAAAGTGCCGACAGTTTCGCGCCGATGGGGCCGTGGTTGGTGACGGGTGACGAGGTGGCTGATCCGCAAAAGCTTCGGCTTTGGTGCAAGGTGAATGGCGAGTTGCGGCAAAACAGCTGGACCGGCGACATGATGTGCTCGGTGCGGCAGTTGGTGGCCTACATCAGCCGCTTCATGACCTTGTTGCCGGGAGATGTGGTGGCGACCGGGACACCGGCGGGTGTGGCTCTTGGCATGTCGCCGCCGCGTTATCTGCAGGCGGGGGATTTTGTGGAGTGCGGCATTGAAGGCCTTGGCGAGTTGGCGCAACGCGTGGTGGCGTATCATGAAACATGAAGGCCGGTTTTTCCAAAACCTGGAAAGCCTTGCTCTCGTGGCCCAAACCACCGGGCGCGCGGTATGCTGCCTGCGAATTTTGTGACACCTTGCACGAAGCCGGAACGCTTGAGGAAGGGGATGCCGCACGCTGCGTGCGCTGTGGCAAGGTGCTTTACCAAAACCGCGTGGCATCGCTTACCAGGGCTTCGGCCTGCTCGCTCGCGGCCTTGATCCTGATGGCGCTCGCGCATGTGTTTCCTTTTCTCACGATGGACGCCGCATCCTTGCGCAAGAGCCTCACGCTGTTGGGTGCGGCGGTCGCGTTGATCGATGAGGGCACGCCCATTCTTGGTATTTCGATCGTGCTTTTCACCATCGTAGCGCCCTTGGTGCTGGCCGGCGGGATGCTGTATGTGAGCCTGCCGCTGATGTTTGGTCGCCTGCTTCCCGGTTCTTTCACGATCGCCAAGTGGATGCACCTCAGCGAACCATGGAACATGGTCGAAGTTTTCCTGCTCGGCGTGCTGGTGAGTTTGTTGAAATTGGCGCAGGTGGCGGATGTCACTTTTGGCATCGGCTTCTGGGCCTTTGCGGGCCTGATGCTTAGCATGGCATTTGCGGTGGCGGGCATCGATCGCGAAGAACTTTGGGACCGCATGGAGGTGGCGCGAAGATGAAAGAGTCGTTTGAAAAAGCGGCCGACCGTGGACTTGCAAGCTGTCATGTTTGCGGCCGTGTGGCGGAGGTGACTTTGGGAAATTGCCCGCGTTGTGCCAGCAAGCTCGAGCTACGCAAACCCAACAGCATCCAAAACACCGTGGCGCTGATGGCCGCCGCCATGGCCCTCTACATTCCCTCGCACATTTTGCCGATCATGACCGTCGTCGAGCTCGGCGTGGTGACGCCCAACACGATCATCGGCGGCATGATGACCTTTTGGCGCACGGGCGCTTATCCGATCGCGATCGTCATTTTCACTGCCTCGATCCTCATTCCGATTCTCAAAATCGTGGCTCTAAGCTGGCTCTGCGCGGCGGCGACCGGCTGGATCCACCCTTCGCCGACGGCGCTGGGCAGGCTTCACAGCGTCACCGAGCTTCTTGGCCGTTGGTCGATGATCGACATCTTCGTGGTCGGCATTCTCGTCTCGCTGGTGCAGTTGGGAAACTACATGAGCATCACCCCCGGGCCGGGAGCGCTTGCATTTGCGGGGGTGGTCATGCTTACCATGTTCGCGGCGATGAGCTTCGATCCCCGGCTGCTGTGGGATCGGCTCGATGAAATGGCCAAGGATTCACCGACCCCGAAAGACCAAAGCCCTTGAGCAAGAACCCGACATCAACGCCCGCAAAAGCACCCAAGCCCGAGATTCAGCGCGCCAAGCGCTGGAATGCGGTGTGGGTCGTGCCGATCGTTGCCCTCTTGCTCGGCATCTGGTTGCTGTATCGGAATTTCACCGCGCAAGGCGAAGTCGCGCATGTGCGCTTCGAGACGGCAGACGGCATCGAAGCGGGAAAAACCGAAGTGCGTTGCCGTTCGGTGAAGGTCGGCATGGTGCGGCATGTGAAACTGGCGGATGATTTGAAATCGGTGATGGTCGATATCGAG
>CAYQRP010000168.1:0-3105 GCA_964419815.1 uncultured Luteolibacter sp.
ATGCCTCTCGTAATACGGATTACATGCCGGAGGAAATCAAACTCCACATGCGCCGGGTCGACGACCTGCTTAAGGAATACGCCTCACTCTCGAAGGGCAAACTCCGCATCGAGAATCTCGATCCGCAACCGGACACCGATGCCGAGGACTCCGCCAACCTCGACGGCATCAACGGCCAACGCATGGACGACCAGAACCTCTACTTCGGCCTCGCCGTTTCATGCCTCGACAAGACCAGCGTCATTCCCTTCATCGACCCGCGCCAGGAAACGATGCTTGAATACCAGCTTTCCAAGGCAATCGCCGAAGTCGGCGCCCCGTCGAAACCGAAAATCGGCGTGATGTCCGCCCTCACCTTGAAAGGCGAGCCCGCTGGCATGCCCGGGCAAAGACCGACCCCCGGTTGGGTGATTTATCAACAGCTCAAGCAATCCTTCGACATCGAGGACATCCCGATGAGCACCACCACGATCGATCCAAAATCGATCAAGGTCCTGCTGCTTTTCCATCCTGCGGAAATCACGCCGGAAGCGGAGTTTGCGGTGGACCAATACCTGCTTGGCGGCGGCACGGTCGTTGCCTGCCTCGATGCGTATTCCGTCGCCGCGGAAATGGCGGGAGGCGGAAATCCGATGATGGGCATGCCTGGTACCCCCACGACATCAACCCTTCCGACATTGCTGAAATCATGGGGTGTTTCCTTCGAGTCGGGCAAGGTTCTCGCCGACCCTACTTACTCAACTCGCATGCAGGGCAACCGCGACGCGCTCGCCGTTCTCACGCTTACGAAAGACGCAATGCCTCAGGCCGACAGCGTGATCACCAAGGATCTCGATTCGGTGACACTTTTCCTGCCCGGCGCCTACACGGTCAATGCGACCGATGGAATCAAAGCAAGTGCCTTGATCCAATCGTCCACCGGATCGGGTTTCGTCGATTCACGGCGCGCCTCGCAACTCGACCCTTCCTTGAGCACCTCATTTCGCCCGGCTGGCACGGCTTATGATCTGGTGACCTATCTCAGCGGTAATTTCAAAACCGCCTTCCCCGATGGCAAGCCACAGGCCGCCGCACCAGGCGAAACAAGCCAACCCGCGGCCAATGCCGACCATCTCAAGCAGTCCACCACCCCGGGCCACGTTTTTCTGATCGCCGATGTCGATGCCTTTTACGACCGCTTTGCCTACAACCTGCAAAACTTTGGCGGCGTGCAAATGGCCTCGCCGATCAATGGCAATTCCTCACTGCTCTTCAACCTCCTCGACCAAGCCACCGGCTCGAAACATTTGATCGGCTCGCGCTCACGCTCCGCCATTCGCCGGCCGTTTACCGTGGTGCAAAAAATGGAAGCCGAATTCAACCAGAAGGTCGGCACCAAGATCGAAGAGTTCCAAGAGAAACAAAAAGCCGCCCAGCAAAAACTCAGCGAGCTTCAGGCTCAAAAATCCCGCGGCAGCGAACTCTATCTTTCGCCCGAGCAGGAGGCCGAAATCCGCAAACTCCGCAAGGAACAGGTGGAGTACTCGAAGCTCATCCGTGAACAGGAAAAGGACCTGCGCCGACAAAAGGACAAACTCGCAGGCAAAATCACCCTGCTCAATGTCGCCGCCATGCCACTGCTCGTGACCCTCTTCGGCCTTGGCCTTTTCATCCAACGACGTCGCTCAACCCGCGCCCGCTAATTCAGCATCCGACCAACCGCAACCTCACACACATTCTCCTATGAAGAAAAAACAGGTCCTCACTCTCAGCGTCATTGCGATCGTTCTTGGCGCCACGCTCCTGATCGTCAAACAAACACAAAAGGATTCCGGCCCTGCCGCATCCACCAGCCGAGCCGCAGGCGATACGCTCTTCGCATCGTTTCCGGCAACCGACATCGCCCACATCGAAATTTCCGGTGCCGATGGCAATGTCACGCTCGTGAAAAAGGATGGCAAATGGACCGTCGCCGAACGCGAAAACTATCCGGCCAACGCCATCAACGTGAATGAGTTCATCCGTACTCTTGCCGAACTCAAAGTCACTCGCAGTCTCGAGGCCGGCCCCTCGTTTGCTCCGCGCTTCGGCATGGACGAGTCTTCCACCACACCCGAGGATCGCGGCCTCACCGCAAGCTTCAAGGGCGCCGACGGCAAGGAACTTGCCAAGGTCAGTCTCGGCAAAAACATCGAAGGCTCACAAGAAGCTTCGCCCATGGGCGCGATGCCTGTCGGCCGCTACATTCGCAACCACGCCGATGAGTCGGGTTTCTATGCGGTGAACGAAATGTTTTTCTCGATCAGTGCCGATGTCACCCGCTGGCTCGCCGAGGACTTCATCACGCCGACCAAGATCAAGTCGGTCTCGCTCAGCCAAAAGGCGTCCGATACTGTCGCATGGAAACTGGTGCGTGATGACGAAAACGCGGAGTTCAAACTTGAAGGCATCAAAAGTGCGGAAGCCCTCAACAACGAAAATGTCACCCCGATCAAAAATCTGTTTTCCTATGCCCGCTTCGAGGACGTGGTGACCAGCGCAGCCGCCACCGAACGCGGTGACGCCACAGGCAAACGCAGCGCTACCATCGAGACCTTCGACGGATTCACCTACAAACTTACCATCACTCCGCTCAAGCCCGGTGCCAGTCCCGCCAACTCGGCCCCTGACAATCAACTTGTGACCATCGCCGTCAGTGCGAACCTGCCGACCGAGCGAAGCAGGACCGAGGATGAAAAACCTGAAGATGCCAAAGCCAAGGACGAGCAATTCGCCGCGCAACTTAAAGGGCTGAACGAAAAACTCGCCAAGGAGCAGAGCTTCGTTGGGCGCACCTTCGAAGTTTCCAAAAACACCCTCAGCGCCTTGCTGAAGGAGCGTGAAAACCTCGTGAAAAAAGCCGATCCAGCGACTCCAGCGTCTACCTCAAGCGGCAAAAAAACCGTCGAAGCCGTCACCCAGCCGATTGAGGCCCCCGCCACCAAAAGCAAATCCAAGGCCTCAAAAACGACCAAAAAACCCGCCAAACGCTAGCAATTGAACAAGCCTTGCGGGTTTTAATAAGGAACCTCGATCACCAATGCGTTGCTTCGCGGAAAAGGCGCAAGCGCTCGGCAAGGTCGGATG
>CAYQRP010000169.1:0-3101 GCA_964419815.1 uncultured Luteolibacter sp.
TGGTGGGCAGAGCTGGATTCGAACCAGCGTAGGCGTTAGCCAGCAGATTTACAGTCTGCCCCCTTTAGCCACTCGGGCATCTACCCTTTCACCACCGCGCTTGCGGCGCGGGCGGGCTTTTTTGCCGGACGGCGGGGTTTTGACAAGCCAAAAGCATCAGCCGAGCAAATTTTCAGAAATTGCATCACGCTTGGGGATTTTTGGCTGGCAGGCACAACATGGAATGTGACGAATTTGCCCCAGATGTTTCTCGCCTCTTATTCGACTTGGTCAACGATCGGCGCCCTCCTGCAGATTCTGGGTTCACTGGGGATTTTCCTATTCGGCATGAAAGTGATGTCCGAGGGAGTTCAAAAAGCAACCGGCGACCGCATGCGGGCAGTCCTTTCGGGAATGACGGGCAACCGCATGAGCGGAATCCTCACCGGCTTTTTGACCACGACACTCGTTCAATCGTCCTCCGCGACGACAGTGCTGGTCGTTTCCTTTGTGAATGCCGGCCTGCTGACCTTGATTCAGTCGATCGGCGTGATCATGGGTGCAAACCTTGGCACAACGACCACGGCGTGGATCGTCGCGCTGATCGGGAAATTTGAAGTGGCGAAAGTGGCACTGCCGATGATCGGGATCGGTCTGCCGTTTTTTTTCGCCGGCCGGGAAAAGGGCCGCAACTGGGGTGAGATCCTGATCGGCTTCGGCATGGTGTTCTTCGGGTTGGGCCTTTTGAAAGATTCGGTGCCCGACCTGCGAAGCATGATCGCCGAGGATCCGGCGACCGCAGCGACGGTGCAGCAGATCGTCGGGATGATCAATGGCAACGGATTTGCGACGATATTGATGTTTCTCGTGGCCGGGCTGGTGCTGACGCTGCTGGTGCAGTCCTCATCCGCGGCCATGGCCATCACGATCACCTGCGCGCTCAACGGCTGGTTCGGTGACATCGACGCCGATCCGCTGGGTGTGCTGCGCAACTCGGCCGCAGTGGTGTTGGGAGAAAACATTGGCACCACGGTGACGGCTTGGTTGGCGGCACTTGGGGCGAACACGCATGCCAAGCGCGCGGCGCGGGCGCACTTCGCATTCAATGTGCTGGGCGTGATTTGGTGCCTCGTTCTGTTTTACCCGTTCACCACGCTGGTCTGGAACATGGCCAACCTCCTGCCGGCGGCCCTGCGCAGCGCCAACGAGGGAATGGCCAAGTCCGAAATCGCATTCGCAACCGCAATTTTCCACAGCTCCTTCAATTTTTTCAACATCTGTGTGCTGGTGTGGTTTGTGCCACAGATCGGCCGCTTGGTGACATGGTGGGTGAAAGACCGCGAAGAAGTCGCGGCTGCCGGCAAGTTGCGATACATCAGCAGCTCCCTTGTCGATATTGGTGAACTGAGTCTCGCGGAAGCCGACGCATCCACCAAAAAAATGGCCCGGCTCACATCGGACATGTTCGATGGCATGGTGGAGGTGCTCAACCGCCCGCATGAGGATTTGTCGCAACGGGTGAGCTCGCTCAAACTGATGGAGGACACCTCCGATGAGATGCTTCACGACATCACCTCCTACCTCATCCAGTGCTCTACCCATGAAATCGGCACCGGCAACGCCGCGCGGATCACTGCGATGCTGCGGGTGGTGGCGGAATTCGAGGAAGCAAGCGATCGCATTTATCGCCTCGTGAAGGTGATTGAGCGCAAGTACCGCAAAGGCAGGGATTTTTCGGAGGTTCAGCACAAGGATCTGACGGCGTTGACGATCGAGGTGCGCGCCTTGCTGGATTTGGCCTGCGATTCGCTGGGAAATGTGAGTGGCGATGTTCTCGAGAAGGCTCAATCGATCGAGGATCAAGTGGACGCTTTGCGCAAACGCCACAACAAAGCGGCCGCAATGCGCATGCAGCAGGGGGCTGTGGTGCAAACCGAAATGATCTTCATCGACATGAACAACCACCTCGAAGCCGTTGCCAATCACGCGCTCAATGCGGTGCAAGCCGCACGACGCGAGCCGGCTTGATCATCTACCCGCAGCATTCTCTCATCACCACAAGCCGTACTTGCCAGTGGCCATGATGTAAACGCCCATGAGCAAGTTGGCCACGGCATGCATCACGACGCAGGCACCAAGGTTCTTGCTCCAGATGCAAAGCAGGTAGGTGAGGCTGCCATAGACAAAGGCACCGGCGTAATCAACCGGCGCGTGGGCGATCATGAAAAGACCGGTCACGATGAGATAGGATTTCCATGTCGCGCGGCCAAAAGGCTGACGCCAGCAATCCCCTTCCCAATCGCACACAAGCCGTGAGACATAGGCCCGCCAAAAAATTTCCTCCACCAGCGCGACGACAACCACCGCGCGCACAAAGCGCATGATCAGCGAAGCCCAATAGGCCACAGGGTTTTCGAATATCCCCGGATCAAATCCCTCGCGACGGGCCTCAAATCCAAGTCGCTTGAGCCATCCGGTGGCCTCGCCCTGCATGCCCCAGGCGTCGTAGAGCGAAGTCGGCAAAAGCCAAAATCCGATGCCGACCGCACCAAAAACCACCGCGATGAGCGACCACTTCAGCGACCAATCGAAGCGGTAACATTTCCAATAGCGCAGCAGGAATCCGAGCGTGACGACCGTCTGCAGCGGATAGACCCACTGCGCGGGTTGGCGTCGCCACCATGGGGCATCAGGGTGATCCCAACCGATCAGCGACGAAACAAGTTGCAGCAGAATGAGAAAGCCCATGAACACCGCGAAGGGTACCACATGCGCCCGCGTCAGCAGATCGGAGTCCGCCTCATGGTTCTTCGCATTCATCGGATGTCACAGTCGGCCCACGAAGCGCTCAATGCGATCGGTGGCGGTGCGGATGTCCTCAAAGGCCGTCGCGTAACAGCAACGCAGGAAACCTTCACCGGATGGACCAAAGGCACCACCGGGAACGCAAGCGACGCTTTCCTGTTCGAGCAACTTGAAGGCAAATTCCTTGCTCGTCAGGCCCGTGCTGCGGATGTCGGGAAACACATAGAAGGCTCCGCCGGGAAGATGACACTCGAGGCCGATTTCATTGAGCCGGCGCACGAGGAAATCGCGGCGCTGATGATAACTCTGCCGCATTT
>CAYQRP010000170.1:0-3087 GCA_964419815.1 uncultured Luteolibacter sp.
TATCGTAGATGTCGGCGCGGCGCGAAGCACAGGAAACGAGCGTGGCGGCGAAGAGCGCGGGGGTAAGAATGCGGATCGGAATCATGGTGTGGGCGGGTGTTGGGGAATGATGGTGCGGGCGATGCCGCTCGAGATTGAAACGCCGCAGGGCGGTGGGTTTATTCAAATAGATTTTGGGCGGAAACGGAAAAAGCGGTCGGCGGCGGCGTTGGTATGTCGCGCCAGCTCTTCTAACGATTCGTCGCGCAACGAAGCAGCAGCCTCCGCGACATGGCGGACAAAGGAAGGCTCGTTGCGTTCACCCCGATGAGGCACGGGTGCGAGGTAGGGCGAGTCGGTTTCGAGCATGAAAGTGCCTGCCGGGCAACGCGTCAGTGTGTCACGGACGGCCTGCGCGTTCTTGAAAGTAAGCACGCCGCCAAAGGAAACCAAACCGCCGAGTTCGATCACGCGTTCAGCATCCTCCCAAGTTCCGGCAAAGCAATGGAACACCGCCCGAACCGCCTGGTGGTGCCGCCGGTAGATTTCCAGTGCGTCCTCAAACGACCCGCGGCCTTCGGCATCGCGCGTGTGAATGACCACATTGAGCCCGGCCTTGGCAGCAAGCTGGAAGTGGTCCTCGAGAAAATCACGCTGGCGTTCGCGGAAATTTTCGTCGGTCCAGCCCTCGGGAGCGGGATGATAATAATCGAGGCCGGTCTCACCGATCGCGCAGACCCGCGCATCCGAGACCCATGTGGCGAGTTGCTTGATCGCATCATCCGGCGCCTTGTGCACATCGCAGGGATGGATGCCGATGCAGGCGTGGACTGACGGATGATCGGCGATGTCGATATTTGCCGCCACATCTTCAAGGCGGGTCGCCAACGTCACCATGCGGTCAATGCCGGCGGCGAGCGCACGGTCGATCAGGCTCGGCACCTCCTCTTTCGAAAAGCGATGCGAAGCAAGATGACAGTGGGAGTCGATGAACATGATCAGCGGTTCAGGGCTCGCAGGATGGCGCGGACTTTGTCGAAGTCCTTCACACCGGGTGATGATTCCGCGCCGGACGCAACATCGAGCGCCGAAGGGCGGAGCATTTCCACCGCGCGCGCTGTGTTTTCGGCCTTGATGCCACCCGCGAGGATGAGTGGGAGCTGCGGGTGCTTTGATTTGAATTCAAGCGCAGTGTTCCAATCGAAAGTCTCACCGGTGCCCCCATAGACACCTGGGGCATGAGCGTCGAGCAGGATGGCAGACGCGCCGAAATCTTCCACGCGTTCGAGATCGGCATGCGTTTTCACGCCAATCGCCTTGATGAAAGGAATGCCTGCCTCGCGCAGTGCAGCGGCATCGGCGGGCGTCTCGTCGCCGTGAAGTTGCACCAAATCGAGCAGGCCCTCGCGAACAAGGCTGATCGGCAATTCGGCGGGCGCGTTGACAAACACACCCACGCGCAAAATGCGGCCCTTGAGCGCGGCCAACCATCCGGCCTCATGGCTTGCGACATGACGCGGCGAACCCGACCAGAAATTCACACCGATCGCATCGACTCCAAGATCAGCGAGCTTTAGTGCATCGGCCGCATTTCTAACCCCGCAGACCTTCAGCGAAACACTTTTCGGGTCCAAGAATGGGTCAAGCAGGCTCATGCCGTGAAGACTAGGCGATCAGAATCGGTTTGGCATTCGCAAATTTCGATTCATGAGCGCGATGGGTGCGAGGGAAATGGTTCTTGACGCCCACAGCTTTGCTTCATGTCTTGATGGCATATGCCGAATGCACAGACGCTCGGCTTAAACAGCATCCATCATCCATGAAACCCAATTCGCCAGACGACCAAGACTTCATCCACAGCGAGGAGTTCCTCCATGGCCTCATGAAGCGCCAGCTACGCCTCTCCATCGCCTGCGCTTCGGCCTTCCTTCTGCTTCTGCTTGGGTTGCCGCTGGCCAACTACCTTGCGCCCGATTTCATGGCCCAACGCGTCGGCGGCTTCACCCTGAGTTGGCTGGTGCTCGGCGTGTTGTTCTTTCCCTATGTATGGATCATTGCGCGATGGTTCATCACCCGCTCGATGGCACTCGAAGCTGCCGAGGTCGAACTCGCCCGCATGAACAATCGCAAGAACTCCTAAACTCCCGCAGCAATCATGGACTTTTCAGAAATCAATCCCTGGATCCTTACCCTTTCGGCCATCACTGTGGTGGTCACCATTTGGATGGGCTTTCGTTCGGCCAAGACATCCAAGTCGGCCTCCGATTTCTTCGTCGCGGGCCGCTCGGTGTCGGTCGGTTGGAACGCGTCGGCGATTTCCGGCGAGTATCTAAGTGCCGCGAGCTTCATGGGCATCGCGGGCATGGTGATGTCCGTTGGCTACGACGCGCTGTGGTATCCCGTGTGTTATGCCTGCGGGTATCTCTTCCTGCTGCTCTTCATTGCCGGACCCTTGAGGCGTTTTGGTGCGTACACGATTCCGGATTTTGCCGAAGGCCGCTTTGATTCGCCGCTCTTTCGCCGCATCGCGGTGTGCTTCGTGCTATTCATCGGCTTCTTTTACACCATGCCGCAGATGAAGGGTGCTGGCGTCACGCTTTCCTACATTCTTCCCGGCCTGCCCTATTGGGTCGGCGTGGTGGTGGTCGGCGCGGTGATCACGCTCAATGTCGCGCTCGGAGGCATGAAGGGCATCACGCTGGTACAGGCGGTGCAGTACTGGATCAAAATGTTTGCAATCTCGCTGCCGATCTTCGTCCTGCTTTCGGTCTATGGCGGATACGGCAAAAACTTATCGCTCAACGACACCGCCGCGCCACCAGCCATCGAGCGTAGCGTCGATGAAATGGAACATGCGCGCAAACCGTTGCCGGAAAAAGCGCCGAAGGATGATCAATGGCTCGCACCTTTCGGCCCGCTCACCAGCAAGGCCGCCAAAGCCGCAGGTCTTTCCGAAGAAGAAAGCCGACCTCTCTCGCTCATTTACACCTACTCGCTCATCATTGCCCTTGTTTGTGGTACGGCAGGACTGCCTCACATCCTTGTGCGTTTTTACACCAACCCCGATGGTGTCGCGGCGAAAAAGACAACGATGTGGGTGATGATCCT
>CAYQRP010000171.1:0-3080 GCA_964419815.1 uncultured Luteolibacter sp.
CTGCCTTCGCATGCCGATGGCGGCTCAATCCCTTCGGGAACTCCCTACCTTTCGTGCGGCCTCAAAACGGATCCTTTCCTGTCCTACAAGCACTTGCCCAGACTTCAGCTGACCCTGCTTTATTCCCTGATCAGCAAAAGCAGTACGGTCGCTGGCAAAAAAGTTTACGATTTGTACCTTGTGACGGATCCTATTTTCACCATTTGGAATCCCTACGATGTCTGCCTTAATGTTCCTAATGCGGACACCTTGTGGCCCACCCTCAAGACCTGGGCCATTCCCTACAATTTGAATCTCAACTTGCAGGGCGGCCCAACGGGCAGCAAGACCTTCCATTCCCAATCCATCAAGGATGTGTCCAACACGCTGTTCTTCTTCCAAGGCCGGCTTGGCAAGGCGCAAAATCTGGTGCTGAGGCCGGGAGAGGTCCAAGTCTTGGCGCAGGGATTCGGGGAGCCCATCAAATACAATCCCTCAGGAATTGACTTCGATCCCAAACTCGGCTGGGAGTTCGCGACAGGCTACGCATACAGCATCCCTTACGAGACCAATCCCACCTACAAAGACGGCACGCAGAGGATCACCTATTCGATGGCCGCCAATAACGTCACGAGTAACGCCGGCTTGTTTGTGTGGACTTACAACATCGGGGCATTCGGCGCGGGTGGCGCGGTGACTCAATTCATGGGCAGCTTTAACACCAATGTGGTTTATTCCCGGCAGGCGAGCGAAGCCAACATGAACGCCACCCAGCGCACGAACATATTTCCTCCATTGCCCTTGGATTCCACCGCTTCCAAGACGATTGCCGAGCTGGAAGGCAACAAGTGGCCGATCTGCGTGTTCACCTACGGATTGCGCACGGAGTTCGATCCCTACACCTCGTCGGGCACGCGCTTCACTGGCCGCTCCATGCTGCGGGCCAATGCAAGTTCTTTGGGCTACGATCTTTTTGACCTCCGAGGAAACGGCAACGACATCCTTCGTGCCTCGCCACTGCAGTTTGGCATGCGCCGCGTGAACAGCTTGAGCGAACCAATCGTGGAGTGCGATGCCAAAGGTCTTGGCTATTTCGGTGCGGGTTACGGTTCTGACATGGGAGTTTCCCATGTCATCACCCGCTCGATTCCGCGTGAGCCGATCCATTCGCTCGGCGCTCTCCAACACGGCGCGGCTGAGGGCAGAAAAGACAACCGAGCCGGTGAAAGGCAATGGAACCTCCAACCCTCCGTCAGCCACGCGATCGCGAATTCCTTCGCGCCTTCCTTTCTTGCGTCCACCGCCGTCCGCGGCACGCTGGCTTCAAGACCTGCTGCTGACCACTCGTACTTGGCCAACCTCGCATTGTGGGACAATTACTTTTACTCTTCGATCAAGCCGCGCACCAAATCGGCCTACAAGAGCTCAGGCACTGCCTATTCCGAACAAAAGAAACGGCTTGAGGATTTCCTTGCAACTGGCACCGCCTACCAGCCTCTGCCCAACGAGCGCATGAGGCCGTGGACCAGCGATCCCGCAGCGGTCATCAAGGCCATCTTTCCATCCACCACGCCCGCCAGCACCGCCGCCGATCGCACGGCTTCCTTCCTGATGGTCGATGGCATGTTCAATGTGAACTCGACCTCCGTGGAGGCTTGGAAGAGTTTCCTTTCGGGGCTCAAGAAAGCCAAAGTCCCAAGCAATCCCAGCCCGAATCTTCTTTCAGAACCGAAGCTGGTCGAAGCCGAAGGCACCGCGGTGGCAGCCCTGCTCGAAGCTGCAGGTGAAGAGATCGACGATTCCACCCTTGGCGATCCGTCGGACCCCGAGCAATGGCGCGGGTTCCGCAGCCTCAGCGACGAACAAATCGAAGAACTGGCCAAGGCGATCGTCAAACAAGTCCGCAAGCGCGGCCCCTTCCTTTCGATTGCCGATTTCGTGAACCGCCGCCCCGGTTCGGACAAGGAGCTCGCAGTCTCCGGTGCCTTGCAAAGCGCGCTCGACGATGAAGATGTCTCGATCAACGAAGCCTACCGCGATGGCGATCGCTCTCTCAGCCTTGCCGAAGCCAACTCGCAAGGTTTTGCATTCCCGGAGGCGGAGGCGGGCCCCAAAGCGATCGGTTCGCCGGGCTATGTAAAGCAGGGTGACCTGCTCACGACACTTGGGCCGATGGTTGCCGTGCGCGGCGACACCTTCGTCATTCGCGGCTACGGCGAGGCGCGTGAGGGCAATGGCCCTGGCAGCAAAGTCACAGCCCGCGCCTGGTGCGAGGTCACAGTCCAGCGCGTGCCGGACTATGTGGATCCCGCCAACAACTCTTACGATGCTCCCACGGCACTGAATGATACCAACAAGACCTTCGGCCGC
Organism: uncultured Luteolibacter sp.; assembly: GCA_964419815.1. Classification (GTDB taxonomy): domain Bacteria; phylum Verrucomicrobiota; class Verrucomicrobiia; order Verrucomicrobiales; family Akkermansiaceae; genus Luteolibacter. The sequence continues at coordinate 2,350 of CAYQRP010000171.1, forward strand.
CGCTTCAACATCGTCTCATTCCGCTACCTCGATCCCCGTGAAGTTCTCTAAATTCTTCAGCCCCCTCCGTTTCCATATGCGATTCTTGCTTCCTGCTCTGCTGTGTTTTTTCACCACCCTTTTGCACGCGCAGGAGGCTCCCAAGATCGGCGTTCGCGCGCTGCTGCTCACCCCTGGCGGGCCATCGGTCACTCTGCATCCGCTGATCGAAGGCAAGGTCTCCGATCCCGTCATGATCGGCGCTCGCGGCTTGAGCGAAAGTTTCAACGCGCCGGCACGACAGTTTTCTTTGGCGGTTCCCGACCAAACTCTTGAGATCGGTTTTCGCTCCGTGGGCGAGATCACCCTGCCGCCGCAAGGCAAGGAGTTCATCCTCTTGCTGGAGCCGGTCGGCGATAAGTTCACGCCTCACGTCATCTCGAGCAGGGAGTCTCGCTTCGTCGCCGACAGCACGCTGTTTTTCAACGCCTCACAGAACCCCGTCGTGGCAGTTCTCGGATCGGAAAAAACGCTGATCAAGCCGCGCACCGCCGTGTTCGCCAAAGCTCCCAATCGCGGCGAAAAACCCTTCTATCAGGCAACCCTTTATCAGGCCGATAGCGGCAAGGTGAAACCCTTCTTCAACTCCCGCTGGCCACATCGCGACAATGTCCGCTGCTACGCCTTCATCTATCGCAACGAGGCAGGCCGCCTGACTTATCAAGCCGTCGACGAACGCCTCATGCCCGAGG
>CAYQRP010000172.1:0-3069 GCA_964419815.1 uncultured Luteolibacter sp.
TGGTCGCGCCGGCCAGCATGGGCACGCTCGGCGCTCTGGCGATGGACCTTGGCGAATTCAACAACGCCAAGCCGCTGCTGCGCATCCTTATCCCAATTACGATGATCCTAGTAGTGATCAGCGTTCGAGACTTTCTCGCGGTCCGCGCGCTTGGCGTGCTCGGTCTTTTGGCGGCGGCGCCTTTGTTGGAATCGGCCTTTCTCAAGGACCCAGTCACGAGGCTCTTGGTGCCAATCTATGCTTACGGTCTGCTCACCGCTTCGCTGTTCTGGGTCGGCATGCCCTACCTGTTTCGAGATGCGGTCAATTGGGTCACTGCCGAAAGCAAACGCTGGAACGCGATGGTGCTTGCGGGCCTCGCCTACGGACTGGCGCTGGTGATTTGTGCCCTCGCTTTTTGGCGGGGCTATTGAGTCGGGCTCGCGCCACTTCAGAAGCGACCGATCAATAAACCGGTGCGCCCGAGGTGTCTTCGGAGCTTCCGCCGGTGGCCTTGTTGGCGGCTTTTTCCATCCCTTCGCCAGCGATCCGCATGTCGCGGCCGAGACCGATGAAGGTGTTGCAGGAGGTGAAAAGAAGCGAACTGGCGGCAAGGGCGATCAGAAGGGTGACTTTCATCGATGCTTTTTTAACGCAAAATCCCTCGCCCGCAAGTGGATATTGGAATATCGACGCCGCTTTTGCCAAATGCGCCAGCCCATGCGGTGTCCGCCGCGTTGACATCGGCCCGCATCCTGTCCAATCTCCCTCGCGTGGATACGATGAAACTCCTTCTGGGCGCGACGATTGCGCTTTTGCTTGGCGCCTTGGCGGTGTCGTGGCAGGGCCTGCGCCGTGGCGTCGAGAACGCCTCGCCGGATGAAATCGCCCGCCTCAAAAAGCAGGTGACCGAGCTGCGCCAGGAGCAGGACAAATTGGAACTCGAGCGTCAGCTCCAGCAGCTCAAGCTGAACTCGCCCGCCACGCCCGAGGCTCAAGCCGCGCAGCTCGAGGCCATGAAGGCCGAGGTCGAGTTGAACAAAGCAAGGCTGGCGCAGATCGAGACCGAAAAGGCCGAAGCGGAAAAAGCGGCCCGCGATGCGAGACTCACGCAAGATGAGGAAGGCCTGCTCAGTCAGCGCGACCTTGAAAAAGGCGACAGCGAATTGCGCCGCGCCCGCCTGATCGGTGAAGCATTGCTGATCGGCCGAGTCCGCGAGTATGTGACGGAAAGCGGATTCATCACATTCGACATCCTCATGCCCGAGCAGGTGCAAAATGGCACGGTGCTCGCGTTGCGTCGCAAAACCGGCATTCTCGGCCAATTCACCGTCACCGATGTGACCCCCGAGGGCGGCATTGCCGACCTGCTGCCTGGCGTGGGCCGATTTGAACCAAAGCCGGGCGACGAACTGATCCTCCCGCCGCCTTGAGGCATTGGCATCTGTCCCGCGCCTTTCCATTTTTTTCACTTCATTCATGTCCACCACCGTTGGTCTCATTTCGCTTGGCTGCGCCAAAAACCTGATCGATTCCGAAGTCATGATCGGCCACCTCGCCGAGGCGGGCATGGCACTCACGCCCGATCCGGAATTGGCCGATGTCCTGATCGTCAACACCTGCTCGTTCATCGACATGGCCAAGCAGGAGTCGATCGACGCCGTCTTCGGTGCGGTCAATGCCCGCAAGGACGACCCCGATCGCGAGCGCCAAAAGATCATTGTCGCCGGATGTTTGTCCCAGCGTTTCGCCACCGAGCTTCCCGGCATCATGCCCGAGGTCGATGCCTTCATCGGTCTGGATCAGATCACCAAGGTCGCGCCGATCATCGAAAACTTGCTCGGCAAGCAGAACTCCAACGAGGTCGAAAAAACCGAAGGTCCGGCCGCGACTGACGACCCGCGCGACTTTGTGACGCTCAAGCCGAAGTATGTGCCGGACTATACGACGCCGCGTTTCCGCCTCACGCCAGACCACTACGCGTATGTGAAAATCGCCGAGGGCTGCAACCACACCTGCACTTTTTGCATCATCCCGCAGATCCGCGGCCGTCATCGCTCTCGCACCCAGGAATCGGTCGTCAAGGAAGTCGAAGCGCTGGTGAAATCCGGCGTGAAAGAGATCAATCTCATCTCGCAGGACACGACCTATTTCGGCATGGACCAATGGGAAGGCGAGAGGCCGAAGCCGAGTTCGCCGGTCGATTCGAGCAAGGGCAACTCGCTTTGCACCTTGTTGCGCGAGATCAACCGCATCGAAGGCGACTTCTGGGTGAGGCTGCTTTACACGCACCCGGCGCATTGGTCGGACGAGCTGATCCAAACCATCGCCGAGTGTGACAAGGTCGCGAAATACGTCGACATCCCGCTGCAGCACATTTCCGACCGCATGCTCACCGCGATGAAGCGCGTGACGAGTGGTGATTACATCCGCGATTTGCTGCGCCGCATGCGCGCGGGCATCCCGGGTCTCGGCATTCGTACTACGTTCATCGTAGGTTTCCCCGGCGAGACCGAGGAGGACTTCAATGAGCTGCTCGAATTCATCCGTGAGTTTCGCTTCGAGCGTGCGGGCGTGTTTCAATACTCGAAGGAAGAAGGCACGCGCGCATACAAAATGGATGGTCACCTGCACCACGCGACGCGCAAAAGCCGCTGGTCGCGCGCAATGGCCGAGCTCCAGCGCATTGCCAGCGAAAACAATCAGGCACAAGTCGGCAAAAAAGTTCGCGTGCTTGTCGAGCAAGCCGGCGTCGGCCGGACCCAGTGGGACGCGCCGGAAATTGACGGCTCGGTCATGGTCGACGAGTCGATCCCGGTCGGCAGCTTCGCCGAAGTGACCATCGGCGACTGGCGTGGCTATGATCTGGTCGCCGCGCGTTGATTTGTGCTGCGAAAAATTTTCACCGGCTCCGTTGATGTCGCTGCGCACCAAGGACTTTGACTACCATCTGCCCGAGGAGCTGATTGCGGCGCGGCCGCTTGCCGATCGTGCCGCGTCGCGGATGCTGGTGGTGCATCGCGCCACGGGCACCATCGAGCATCGCATGTTTCGCGACATCAATGAATACCTGCGGCCCGATGATTTGCT
>CAYQRP010000173.1:0-3064 GCA_964419815.1 uncultured Luteolibacter sp.
TGCAGGATCGCCCACTTGCAATCGGAAAAACGAGGCGTCGTCCTCTGAAGTGAATCGGAACTCGAGTATACCGCTATCGTTGACCGACACTTGACCATTGTCGAACGAGTATGACTGAAAGCTGCCTTGTTGCAGTGTTGCTGATTTCTGCAAGCCGAGAGAGAGGGTGAATTGACCGGCTTGGTCTCGCTGGATGAGTGGTGTGCCAACATGGAGCGCCTGGACCTGGCTCGTGCTGAAAAGTCCCGCGCGATTGGCGTCAGACAGGAATGAGTTCACGAGTGATGGCTGACTTACCTGCCAATCAAGCCCCAGAGCTGACCACTGGAATTCTGCTCCATCATTCAGGCCGTCGCCATCGGTATCTGCTGTGAAATCTAGCCCGGTACCCGTTAGGGTAAGATCAAATGAGCTTTCCTCGAGGTCGCTACTTTGAATGTGAAGGGTTGCCGTTCTAGCTCCGGCGCCCGAGGGATTGAAAGTAACGGAAAATGATGTGCTGCTATTTGGAGCAATGGTGCCTGCCATGCCGACCTTGTTTATGGAGAAGTCGCTTGCGTGAGCACCACTAACCGTCACATCGGAGAGCAGAAGGTCTATTGATCCGGTATTTTTAACAACAAATGTCGCGGCCGCGGTGGGTTGGCCGGGCAGGGTGCCGTTGAGTGATACGCTGCCGCCGTCGGCAAGTACCGTGCCTGTTGGTTGTTCGACTTGAATATCCCCGGCTTGAAAGGCGACGAATGGTCCGGGATCGATGGTGTCGTAGGTGTTGTAGCTAAATTGAAGAGCGCTTCCTGAAGTTAAATCAAAAGAGCTTGGAGTGGTTGAAAGTCCCGAGGGAACATTGAAGCTGTAACTCATTGAGGAAAAAACTATATTTCCCGCCTCGTACTCATCTTCACCATGGAAACAGATTGTATCGAATCCGTTGTTGATGTAGAAGAGAGTATAATTCGTGGTTGGTAGAACTCCCTCGAAACCTTCGAAAGTACGCCATCCGCTGCGGAAAACCGAAGCGATGCTGTTTGTGTTTGGTATTTTATAAATGATTTCGAATCTTGATCGATATGGAGTGTTATGATCGACGATGATTTTTTTGCCAGCGGGGGCAATCAGGCGCATTCTAAAGTTTTTGTATTGGTCGAGGTCGACATTGCTAAGGCCGGCGGTATCAAAAGTGATTTCGTTGACTACTCGGCCCGGCATACCAAACATTTCATTTGGTGGTTCGAAGTAATGGGTAATTCCGGTAATCTGCCGATCGATTGTTAGCTCCTGGGCTTCGGCTGAGACCTGCCATGCGATAGTCCATAGTATGGCCGAAAATATGGATGAGCTAATCCATCTTGAATGTTTTAGCAAATTGGGTTGCGCGAATGATGCGGAAGTAAGGAGCGAATGTTCTGTCTTCACGGGAGATGGATTTGTGAATGGTTTTTAAACGCCATAGTTTCATAGCGTCTACTATTTCGATGCGATTGATTAGGCATCTATCCAGTGCCAATGGCACATGTGAGTGCAAGTCGAAAAGAATGAGTGGCAGATTTAAAGTCGTGCGAATGAGAGCGTCGGCGGTTCTTTCTTCTTCCCAATGCCCCCAAGCTCAATCAGTCCTCCCTCTCTCATCCGCAATCCATGCTTGATGTCTCCAGGATTTTTCGATCATTCTGACGACACAGAGCATGAATGCCCCATCCTATAGCCGTCGCCGTTTTTTGAGATCCGCCATTGCCACTGCGGGAGCAAGCTGGGCAGCACCGCAGATCCTTAGGGCTGAAACCCTTGGAAATGCCAAAAAAGCAGCGGCGAACTCGCGCATCGGCATGGGATTCATCGGCATGGGTTTGATATCCGACGGTCACCTGCGTTCGTTTCCCGGCATGCGCAATGTTCAGCCCATCGCGGTGTGCGATGTGAAATCATGGCAGTTGCAAAAAGCGGTCGGCGTTCTGAAGGAAATCGGTTTCAAAGACAGCCTGGCGACCAGTCGCTTTGAGGAGGTGCTTGCCCATCCGGATGTTGATGCGGTTTGCGTGACCACTCCCGATCACTGGCACGCGGGCATTGCTCTTGCGGCCATGAAGGCCGGCAAGGACGTCTATGTCGAGAAGCCGATGACCCTCACCATCGAGGAGGGTAAGGCCTTGGTAGCGGCGGAGAAAAAGTACGGACGCATCCTGCAGGTTGGCAGTCAGCAGCGTTCGGACATCCGTTTCCGCATGGCGGCGAATCTGGTACGCAATGGTCTGATCGGCGAGGTGAAAGAGGTTTATTGTCAAATCGGTGAGTTTCCCCAGCCGCCGGAAAAAGAGCAGAACATTCCTGTGCCCGAAGGTTTCGACTATGACCGCTGGCTGGGTCCCACGCCTTTCTTCGAGTACTCCGACAACCGCGTGCTTGGTTTTTACGGTGGCGGCTGGCGTTCTTACTGGGAATACGGCAGTCGTAAATTCGGTGATTGGGGGGCGCATCACTTCGACATCGTCCAGTGGGCGCTGGGCATGGACGAGAGCGGTCCCGTCGAGTTCATTCCGGCAGGTTTTGAAGGGGCGACCCACCATCACTATCGCTACGCCAACGGCATCACCGTTTGGCGTGACAGGAAGCCGGACAAGGAGCACCAGATCCGCTTTATTGGCACCAAGGGCGAGGTGTTGGTGAGCCGTGGAAAAATCGATGCCTCATCGAAAGAGCTTCTTCGTCACAAGTTTGGACCCAATGACATCCAAGTTTACGAATCCAAGGATCATCGCAAAAATTTCATCGAGTCGATCGTGAGCCGCAAGCCCACCATTTGCCCGGCGACCGTAGGTCATCGCACCGGGACGATCTGCCAGTTGGCGGGAATCGCCGAGCGCACCGGTCGCGCGATCAAGTGGGATCCGGTGGCGGAACAGATCGTCGGCGACGATGCCGCCAAGGCGATGCAGGATCGGCCACGCCGCGCAGGCTATGAAATGCCTGCCTGATTTCCGAGAATCGCTGCCGAGTGTGATATCGATCTAGCTTTTTTTCAAACAGGCGGCGAAAGCGCCATCGCTTTGATCACGGAAGGGCAGGG
>CAYQRP010000174.1:0-3034 GCA_964419815.1 uncultured Luteolibacter sp.
AGCCGTGCACATGTTCGCCGAGCGATGCCACCATGCCGGGGATCACGGGCAGCGGTGATTTCGGTTTGGAATCGAGTGTTGGCATCGATCGCAAAAGTCCGCGCGTGTAGGCATGCAAGGGCTTTGAAAAAATTTCCTTAACCGGACCTTTTTCCACCACGCGTCCGGCGTACATCACGACCACCTCATCGCAGTTTTCGGCGATCACTCCGAGGTCGTGCGTGATCAGCATCATCGACATGTTCATTTCCGCACGAAGGCGAGCCATGAGGTCGAGAATTTGCGCTTGCACGGTCACGTCGAGAGCGGTGGTGGGTTCGTCGGCGATCACCAGTGAGGGTCGGCATGCGAGCGCGAGCGCGATCACCACCCGCTGGCGCATGCCGCCCGAAAGTTGGTGAGGGTATTCCATCATGCGTTTTTCCGCTGCAGGAATGCCGACCAGCTTGAGCATTTCGAGCGCCTGCTCCCATGCATCCTTTTTGGAAATGTCGCGGTGCAGCAAAAACACTTCCGCGACTTGGCGGCCGATTCGGTGCAGCGGGTTGAGTGCCGACATCGGTTCCTGAAAGATCACGCCAATCTCGCCGCCGCGGACTTTTCGCATGCGTTCGTCGTCGGCGTGCAGCAGATCCTCACCCTTGAACCAGACATGACCGCCAATGATTTTTCCTGCAGGTTGTGGCAGCAGTCGCACGATCGACATCGCGGTCACGCTCTTGCCACAGCCCGACTCGCCGACAATACCCACCGTGCTGCCTGTGGGGACTGAAAATGAAACCTGATCGACTGCGCGCAAAAATCCGCGTTCGGTATCGAACGAGGTGATGAGCTTGTCGACGACGAGCAAATTTTTCTGCGCATCGCTCATGGCGCACCTCCTTCCGTAGGCGCGGTGATCCGATAGTCATCGACGACGCGGATGGATTCGGGAAACGCTTCGTCATTTCGTCGCGCATGTTGGGTTTCCTCGCGCGCCTTTTCATCAATCCAGAACACAAACACCTCATGCGGATCATAGACCACCGGCGGGCTGAAACGCGTTTCCGGGCAATCGGGCCACTTCACCCAACGCCATGATCCGATGCGCATGTAATCGACCGCGTAGCCGGGCACGAAGATCGCTTCGTCGTGCATGATGCGCTGCAATTTCCATGCGGCTGCTTGGAGCTCTTCGGCATTGCGCGCGGTGCGAACTTTTTCGCTCAACTCGTCGGTGTCGTCGCGGCGCCATGAAAAGATGTTGTTGGTCTGCGGCTTGAGTCCGCCCTTTTCATCAACCGCGTTGGACGAATGGAGAAACTGATGGAAGTCGGGGATCGGCGGCGTGCTCATCCAGCTGGCGAGCGTGATCTCATGCTGCTTTTGCATCATCTTCTTGTAGGACACCGTCGCTTCAAGCCCGTCGAGGCGCAGTTCAAAACCGCAGGCTTTGGCTTCCTCGCTCAGGATGGCGAACATACGGTCAAAGATCGGCATGACCGGATAGCTGAGCGAAATTGAAAGCCGCGTGCCATCGGGTTTGGAAAAGATGCCGTCCTTGCCCTCGATCGTGTAGCCCGCCTTGCGGAAGGACGCGCGTGCGAGTTCGATCGAGTACGGCCGCGAGCGGATCGATGGATCGCTGAAGATTCCAAAGCCTTCGTTGAACGCATTGAGCCGTTGGCAGTCGCCGCGAAACATCACATCGATCACTTTTTGCCAATTCACCGCGTGCTGGATGCCGATCCTCACATCGAGGTTGTCGAGCGGTGGTTTGGCCACGTTGAGATAAAGTCCGCGCGGGATCTTCGGGTAGCGGTTGTAGTAGGTCACCCGCTCGATGTAACCCTTGTGCACCGGTTCGATTTCCGACTTTTCGTACCAAAGCTCGGGCCGAGTGAGCTCGAAGGTGTCGAGTTCGCCCGCACGAAACAGCTCAAAGGCCTTGGCTTCGTCGCGCACGACGGTGTGAACGACTTTGTCGGGATTAAAACGATGTTTGTAGTACTTGCGGTCGCGTGCCCACCAGTCCTTCACGCGGGTCTGGGTGATCGACACGCCTTTCACAATATCCTCCGGCCGGATCTCGTACGCGCCAGTGGTTGGTGGAAACCGCCATTGGTAGCGGCGGGTGTAATCGGGCCCGTATTCCGAATAGAAATGCGGTGCCGAGGGCGTGATCGCGCCGGCAAGTGCTGCGGTGTAAACATTGGTTTCCGGCAGTGAAACAGAGACCGTGGCGTCGTCGTAAGTTGCGATTTGTGCGATGTTTTCGCGGTAAAACTGCTTGTAGTAGGGATTCACGATGTCATCCGAAACACGCAGATAAACGGAGATCAAAAAATCCCGCGCACGCACCGGAACGCCGTCGGAGTAGCGTGCTTCGGGATCAATCCGGAAGTACACCGTGCGTCCGTCGGCCGACTCCGCCCACTCCTTTGCCAGGCCCGGAATTTCCTTCATCGTCTCCGGGTGAAGGCCGACCAGCGGAAGGTCGATGTAGTCATACGCGTCGCCGCGAAACGAGTTGTTTGAGTTTTCGCCGAAGGGGCGGATGGTGGGAGGGAAGCTTGGAATGAATCGACGAAAGACACCGCCCTTCAGTGCCGCAGGATCGCCGATTTCGGGTTGATCCATGCCGTTTTTCCAAACGAGGTCATTGGGCACTTCGTCGGCCGATCCGATTTTCAGGTAATCACCAAGGCCGAGCCTGAAGTTGAATTTTTCGACATCGAGTCGCAGCGCATCGGCGCGGGCTTGCAATGATGTTGCTTGCGCGGCATCCGCTTGGGCGAGTTCGCTTTCGACCTTGGCGAGTTCGCTTTGTGTTGATTCCAGTTCCGCTTTGACCCATGCGGCGATGTACTGGTTGTAGCGCGGCAAAAAATTATCAAAGCCGAGTCCGCGACCGACTGCGACCGATTCCTTTCGGCAACCTGATTGCGTGAACACCAGCAGTGTCGCCAATAGCGTTTGGAAAATTTTACAAAAGAATCGCATCAGCGGTAAGTGGTGAATTTTTTCGGATCGAAAGCCTCGCGGACCGCTTCGC
>CAYQRP010000175.1:0-3031 GCA_964419815.1 uncultured Luteolibacter sp.
AACACCAGAAGACTCAGTTGGTCACGAATGTCCTCGGCGACGAAGGCTTCGCCTCGAACCTCGGCATCGATGACCTTCAATTCATCCTCACTCACAACATCGATGAGGACGATGAGGAGAAAAAAATCTGATGCACATGAAACGGTTTGATATTCAGCACAGTTGGACAGCTTCAAACCGGTTCAGACCCTGGTCACTTGCTCGCGTTCGTTTCCTCACGATGGCGTGCCTGGCATGCCAAGCCGCGATGGCCGATGTGTCGCTCAACAACATGTTCGGCGATCACATGGTGCTTCAGCAGGGCATCAAAAACAAAGTCTGGGGCAAGGCCGATCCCGGTGAATCGGTGACCGTCACGCTAGGCGGTCAAAGTCATTCGACCACCGCTACGCCAGACGGCACCTGGCAGGTATTTCTCGAACCCGTCCAGGAATACGGTGGCCCTCACACGCTGACCATCAAGGGCAAGAACACTGTCACCTTCAAGGATGTGCTCATCGGCGAGGTGTGGGTTTGCTCCGGACAATCGAACATGAGATGGGAGGTCAACCAATCAAACGACGCCGATCTCGAAAAAGCGGCCGCACGATTTCCCCAAATCCGCCTGATCAATGTGCCGAATCTTGGCACTCAAGAGCCCCAATGGAACTTTGAGGGGAAATGGGCGGTCTGCTCACCTGATTCGGTGGGTGATTTCTCGGCGGTTGGCTATTTCTTTGGTCGTCAGATTCATCAAACCCTCGGCGTGCCCGTGGGCCTCGTCAACAACGCCTGGGGTGGCAGCGCCGCAGCGGCTTGGGTAAGCCGCGAGAAGATCGCCAAACATCCCACACTCAAAGTCATCCACGAAGAGTGGCTCAAAAAGGAAGCCGATTGCAAAAATGGGACGGCAGACTACGAAAAGGAATTGGCCAGGTGGGAGGCTGCCACTCAAGCGGCAAAAATTTCAGGCGCACCAATGCCGCGAAAACCCAAAAGCCCAGAGGAACTGATGACGGGAAATGCTCGCCCCGGCAACATTCACAGCGGTGTGCTAAACCCCACCATCGGCTATGGAATCAAAGGCGTCATTTGGTACCAGGGTGAATCAAACAGCACCCGCGCCTATCAGTATCGCGAACTTTTTCCGTTTCTCATCAAGTCGTGGCGTGACGAATGGGCACAGGGCGATTTTCCGTTCTATTGGGCGCAGCTTGCCGATTTCAAAGCCGAGAAATCTTCACCCTCCGAGAGCGACTGGGCCGAACTCCGCGAAGCTCAAACCATGACGATGAAGTCGGTGCCAAACACCGGTGAAGCCGTCATCATCAACCTCGGGGAAGGCCAGGACATCCATCCCAAAAACAAACAGGATGTGGCCAAACGACTTGCGCGATGGGCCCTGGCCGAAACCTACCACCAGCAAGGAATCGTTTGCCGTAGCCCGCTTTACAAAAGCATGGAAAAACAGGGGAACAAAATCCTGCTCACATTTGACCATGTGGCCAAAAGCGACAAGGCCTGGCGTCCCTTCGATGTGGCCAAACCGATTGGCTTTACCATCGCCGGACCCGACCGAAAATTCATGCCAGCGAAGGCCACCATCCTCGCCGATGGTCGCATTGAGGTAATGAACAAAAAAATCAACGATCCGATTGCCGTTCGCTACGCTTGGGCCGACAACCCGGTTTGCAACATGTACACGGCCGACGGACTTGCTCTCACTCCTTTCCGCACGGACGATTTCCCCGGAATTACCGCTCCAAAGGCTCGGCAATGACGCGCCAGTCGACCTGCCTCACCCGATGAAGGTCGCCATCATCCATTATCACCTCGAGCCATCGGGCGTGTCGCGCGTCATCGAGCGCGCATCGCGCGAACTCACTCGACGAAGCATCGCGCATGTCATTCTGGTCGGGAAATGTCCACAGGACATGATCGATTCCCTCCCCCTGCGCGTGGTCGACGACTTGGCCTACGGCAACGCAACACTTGATGTTGAGGCGGCTGAAAAAATCCTCAATGCGCTGCGCGCCGCAGCGACCGAAGTTTTGGGATCCGCACCCGAACTCTGGCATTTCCACAATCACTCGCTCGGGAAAAACCGCGCCGTCCCGCTCATCGTTTCGATGCTCGCCTCACAAAGCGAGCGACTCCTACTGCACATTCACGATCTCGCAGAGGATGGTCGCCCCGAAAACCGCGCCAACATCGTCGGCATTTCCAATCTTTATCCATTCGCTCCGCAAATCCACTACGCGTTCATCAACTCCCGCGACCGCCATCATTTCATTCAGGCAGGCCTCCCCGCATCCAACGCGCATCTGATTGCCAACCCGATTTTTGATCAGTGCGCGAAACCTCAGAAGATATCAAAATCCAAGAACTCCCCAGCTCTCTTGCTCTGTCCCGCACGAGGCATTCGCCGCAAAAACATCGGCGAACTCATCCTGCTCACTCTCCTCGCCCCCAAGGGTACGCGCACAGCCATCACTCTCGCGCCTGACAATCCGCAGTGGTTCGCCATCCACGAGCGATGGAAAAATTTTTGTGCTGCACACCATCTTCCTGTCGACTTCGCCGTGGTCGGACGCATCGCGCCAAATTCGAATTCCGATGCGTCATTCGAGTCATGGATCTCCCACGCCACCCACTTCGTCACCTGTTCGATCTCCGAAGGCTTTGGTCTCGTTTTTCTCGAATCGCTCGCCTACGGCAAGCCGCTGATCGGACGAAAACTCGAACCCATCTCACACGATCTCGCGAATCACGGAATCAACCACGGCAGGCTCTACGAAAAAATCCTGATCCCAGCCGATTGGATTCCGCGCGCCACGCTCGAAGCGCATGTCAAAAGCTCCTTCACGCACCTATGCCAATCGTGGAATCGCGAAGCAAATTCCGACGAATGGAAATCAGCCATGAATTCAATCGATCATCATGGTTTTTATGATTTTGGAAACCTTCCAGAAACCCTTCAGGAAAAGATCATCGAGAAACTGATCGATCCCGGTCATCAAGCCACTCCCCAGCTGTTGATCAATGATCGGAC
>CAYQRP010000176.1:0-3026 GCA_964419815.1 uncultured Luteolibacter sp.
TCGAGCTTCATCTCGACATTGCAACGCTCGGCAATTTCCAAAGTCGCATCGCAGGCCTCGGGCAGATCCGCGAAAATCGCACGCATTTCCTCCGGCGATTTGAAGTACACCTCGGGCGAATACCGCATGCGGCTCTCATCGATCAACTGATGCCCGGTGCCGATGCAGATCATCACATCGTGCGCATCATGATCCTTGCGATCGAGGAAGTGCACATCATTGGCCGCCACCGGCTTGAGCCCGAATTCCTTGGCAAGCTTGAGCAAGGTCGGGTTCACTCGCCGCTGCGCCTCCATGCCGTGGTCGTGGACCTCGACATAGGTGTTGGCCGCACCGAAAATTTCCACCAACTCCGCCAGCGTCTCGCGCGCCTTGGTCTCATCGCCCGCATGCAACCACTCGTTCACCGGACCCGAGATGCAACCGGTCAGGCAGATCACCCCCTTGGAAAATTCCCTCAACGCCTCGCGATCCACCCGCGGCTTGCCATGATAAAGCCCCTCCAAATGCCCTTTGGAAACCAACTTCGACAAGTTCGCCCAGCCCTCGTTGTTCTCCGCGAGCAGGGTCAAATGTGTCGCCCGTTTGCGCCCCACCAACTCCTTCTTTTCGTGCATCGAAAACGGTGCGAGATAAATCTCACAACCAAAAATCGGCTTCACTCCCGCCTTCTTGCACTTCTGGTAAAACTCCACCGCCCCAAACAAATTTCCATGGTCGGTCACCGCCACCGCCGGCATCCCCATCGATGCCGCACGCTTCGCCAAATCCCCCATGCGGATCATCCCATCCAACAACGAAAACTCGCTGTGAACATGCAGGTGGACAAATGAATCGGACATCGGACGGCCACCAAACTAGCCACCACCCCGCCGAGCGCAAGCGGCGGATGCCGCTCATCAGAAATTCTCAATTTCCCTCCGTCACCGCAGCGCGCCCGATCTGCATCCAACGATAACCGATCACCCACGAAAGTCCTGCGACCGGATAGGCAAAAACAACTCCGACGACGAGCGCGAGCAATCCCGCCAAGATGACTCCCACCGCGGCAGTTCCCAACAACATGAGCTTGAACTTGTGACCTTCGGTGATTTTCGAACTGTACTTGAAAGCCTCGATCACGCCGCAGTTGCGATCGACCAAAACGGTCATGGCTTGACCATATTTGAGCGCAAGCCAAATGCCCGGCACAATCAAACACAAAAGCCCCACGACAATCATCAGGCCCAAAAGAATCGACACGCCGATTCCTCTCAGCAATTTGTCACCTTCTCCAAAGATTTGACCAATTCCAACAGACCTGCCTGATACGAGATTCAAACCGAATCGTGTCGCACCGAGTGAAATGAAAATCGAAACGACCTGCATCGCCAGCTCACTAAAAACACTTCCCTGATTTCGACCCGAGCCTGCCGGCGGCTTCCACCCCATCACGGCATCGATCACACCAAGCAAAAGCCCCGCGACGATAAACACCGAAACCGCAGTGATCATCGCCAGAAACAGCACGCCAAAGTTGTTCTTCGTCACCTGAAAAGCCCGCTTCAGACAGGCACCCACGTCGAGCGGCTCAATACTGCCCGGCTCGGGCTCGCTGGCAGAACTGGCAAGTGGCAATGGAGGCGGCGGTTGATCAAACAAACCCGCGACTTTGCCCGCCGCGATCCAATCCTTCATGCCACTCGACCAAACCAGATCCTTCTCGGCATCAAGATCCCCCCTCGCAGCCATGCCCCGCAGCGTTTCAAAATCCACCGGACCCACCTGTGCTCCATTGCGAGTGTGATACCATTCATTCATCCACCACCGAGTAAGGAAAAATTCACCCGCATGCAAGAAATCTCACGCGTAAATGTGATGACGCTTTCCAAGTGCCATGCCCCTCCTCCCCTCAATGACCCAATGTCCGAATCATCCAATATCCATTCCCCCATTTTCCCCCTTGCCACCCGCATTTTTGCGTCGATATGGTTTTGGTCACCATGAAATCAAAACTCGCATTCGCATTGGCCACCACTCTTCTCTTCAGTTCCTGCGCGCAGGACAGCATCACCGGCGATACCTACTCACGCGGTGAAGCCGGCCGCGCCCAAGCGGTCCAAACTGGCCGCATCACTGGGATCCGTCCCGTCAAAATTGAAGGCGGTAGCCAAGGCGGCGCCCTCGCAGGTGCCATCGCCGGCGGCTTCCTTGGCAGCAACATCGGCGGAGGCCGCGCCTCCAACACCGCAGGCGCCGTCGGCGGTGCCCTTGTCGGCAGCGCCATCGCCTCACAAGCCCAACAAGCCATGACCTCACGCCGCGGCATCGAAATTTCCGTCCGCCTCGATCAAGGCGGCTCGGTCGCCATCGTTCAAGAGGTCAACCCACGCGAGCAATTCTCCGTCGGCGACCGCGTCCGCATCATCAGCTCAGGCGGACGCTCACGCGTGTCCTACTGATCTGGTATCAGAAAACTCAAAACTCCCTCAAGCCCCCACCGCTCCGGCGCTGGGGGCTTTTTCATTTCGCCAAAAGCCTCCGCTTTCCACTTGGCCCGATCGCGGTTTGCGCTTACTTGATGCGGACTTGAGCGCGCCATTTTCTCTTCTTGCGACCGACCCTGCCAGCTCCGCACGACGCGGAAGCCTGAGCCTGCCGCACGGCGTTGTCGAAACGCCGATCTTCATGCCGGTCGGCACCCAAGGGTCGGTCAAAACTCTCCACCCGCTCGAGCTCGAGCAACTCGGCGCGCAAATCATCCTCGGCAACACCTACCACCTCTGGCTGCGCCCCGGCCATGAGCTGATTCGTGAGATGGGCGGACTCCACGGTTTCACGACCTGGCAAAAACCCTTCCTCACCGACTCGGGCGGATTCCAAGTTTGGTCCCTGGCCAAGCTTCGCAAGATCACCGAAGAAGGCGTGCGATTTCAAAACCACCTCGATGGATCGAAAATGATGCTCACCCCCGAGTTGAGCATGGAGATTCAAGCCTCGCTCGGATCCGACATCGCGATGCTCTTCGACGAATGCCCGCCCTACCC
>CAYQRP010000177.1:0-3008 GCA_964419815.1 uncultured Luteolibacter sp.
AGACCCCTGCCCTTACTCCGACACATCATGGCGCACTTTATATGATAAAGTGCGCGTGCCCCTAGCGGTCGATCGCGAGGCCTCGACGCAAAGCTCGGCCGCGCAGGTGATGGTGATCAAACCCGCGATCGATGAGCCATTTCTTTTGGCCGAAGCGGCCATCGCTCACCGCCAAAAAGTCGTGCTCACGAGTTACATGGATCACCCGGTGGGACAAACCTTTGCCGCGTGGGAAGCGGCTCGACTCGGCCTGCAGTTTCCAGGGCTGCCGGGGCTTTGCGGATTGCAAACACACCATCTTTTCGAGCCAGATGCCTTCACCGAATACCTTGGCCCATGGTCGCCTGAATTCACGGTGCCCGCAGGCAACGGTCTGGGTTTTGATGATCTCCTCGACGCACTGCCATGGACCCGGCTTCATTGATGCATCGCGATTTTTGGAACGACTCCGCGCCATGTGCGGCGGGTCGTTTCGTGGATGCGATACCGGATCTGCCCGAGCTTCGCTCGCAGGTGCTTTTTGAAACATCCGGTAGCAGTGGAACGCCGAAGTGGATCGTGTTGAGTAAAGATGCGCTGCGAGTCTCGGCCGATGCGGTGAATGCACATCTTGAGGTGACGACAAATTCCTGTTGGGGTCTCGCGCTGCCGATCCATCATGTCGGCGGCTTCGGTGTTGCCGCACGCGCGTTTGCCGCAGGCTGCCGCTTCGAACATTTCGCGCCGCGTTGGCAGCCGGAAACCTTCACACGCTGGATCGCCGATTTTCAAATCACCCACACCTCGCTCGTGCCCACGCAGGTGCATGATCTCGTTGCAGGTCAACACCGCGCACCGCAATGCCTCCGCGCGGTCGTGGTCGGTGGCGGCCGACTCGACGAAGCCACGGGCCGCGCCGCACGGGCACTCGGCTGGCCTGTGCTCGCAAGCTATGGCATGACCGAGGCCGCATCGCAAATCGCCACCCAATCATTTGCCGCGCTTGATGCTCCCTACCAATCAGCACCGATTCCCATTCTGCCAATTTGGCAAACGAAGCTTGGCGATGATGATCAACTTCTCATCGCTGGTCCGGCCTTGTTTTCCGGAACGCTCATCAAGCATGAGAATGCTTGGAGTTATCATGCGCGAAACTCTCCATGGCACGAAACTAGCGATCGCGTAAAGATCGACGCACAGGGCATCACACCACTCGGACGCATCGACACGATGGTGAAGGTGCTGGGCGAACTCATCGATCCGCAATCGATCGAGCACGAGCTCATCACACTTTCGGAGGGCAAGCTCGCACCACAAAAAGTTGCGGTCGTCGCCATCGCCGATCCACGCAGCGAGCACGCGCTCGTGCCGGTTTTCGATGCCTCCGTGGATCGCGCGTTGATCCATCAAATCCTCGAAAATTACGCCAAAAATGCACTCGGACCACGTCGCTTGCATGAAGCGGTCATTCTCAATCCTTTGCCACTAAGCCCGCTTGGCAAACCGCTGCGCGCGGAAATTCTCCACATGGTGAGCTCGCAGCATCAAGGCCGTGAAGGGCATTGATTTGCCTTTGTTCACCGACAAGCCTTCGCCGACTTTGGCGCTTTAAACTTTCACAAGCGCAATCCAAGCGACACATTTCAAGCATCCCCGCCCCATGGAAACCGAAGGCCGCATCATTCTTGTTCCGACTCCGATCGGCAACCTTGGCGACATCACGCAGCGCGCGGTGGAGGTGTTGAAAAATGCCGACCGCATTGCTTGCGAGGACACTCGCCGCACGGCACCGCTGCTCTCGCATCTTGGCATCTCGGGAAAAACTCTTGTGTCTTTGCACGAACACAACGAAGCGCGCCGCGCGCCCGAGCTTGCCGAGGCCGCGCGCAATGGTGAAACGATCGCGCTGGTCACCGATGCGGGCATGCCCGGAGTTTCAGATCCAGGCTACCGCGTCGTGCAGGCCTGCATCGAATCCGGCACGCCGCTCGAAGTCCTGCCCGGCCCCTCGGCGGTGATCACCGCATTGATCGGATCCGGCTTCCCCTGCCATGCCTTTCGCTTTGGCGGATTCCTCCCCGTCAAATCCGGCAAGCGCAAATCCGCGCTCGAGGCCGTGTTATCATCCGGCGAAACAGGGATCTTTTTTGAATCGCCGCATCGTCTTGTTTCGACGCTGGAAATTCTCGCCGAACTCGATCCCACCGCCCGCGTTTGCGTCGCGCGCGAGCTGAGCAAAAAGTTCGAAACCTACCATCGTGGCAGCGCGGCGGAAATTCTCGCGCACTTCCAAGCCCATCCGCCCAAAGGAGAAATCGTGCTGCTGGTGCATGGGGTGTGAAGAGTTATTGGTGATTCGTTATTGGGTCGGAAGAAGAGCCGTTTCTTCACAGGCAGGGACCTTTGTCCGAAAAGGCCCGCTGGAGCAAAAAATTGCGCCTACAATTACAAGGTGGGTTCGTCGAGCCAGTCGTCCGCAAGGCGGATTCCATCCTTGAAAATGCAGTCGCGACCTTCCGCCTCACACCACAGGCGATAGACATTGCAGACATTCGGGCGAATGCCGGTCACGGGTATTTTGAGAAAGCCCTGCCGCTTGGCTGCCTCGAAAAGAAGCCTTTCTTTCTGCGTCAACCGATGCCCGATCCGACGACTTCCGATTTTCGAACGCGTCGGCTGGCCATGGCTCAGCCGCTCCACATCGTCCTTACTCGGTCTTGGCATCTTAGGGACGAATTTATCCCGAGATCCGATCCGCATAACGATCGAAGCGATTCGAGAGGATCAGAAACGTGGGTGCCCAGAGCCCCACGAAAATTCCGAACCGCTCCGCATGCGCCATGGACTCTTCTGTGGTGCCACCGGTGAGAAACCATATCGCGATTGAACCAATGATCGACGCAAAGCCGAGGACGAAACAAAGGTTACTGAGTTGTTTAAGGGTTTTAGGATTCATGTTCTCGCATCATGCGTCTAACAGATTTCTTAGCAAGTTATAAATTGGAGGGTTTTTAATAATATGTGGCGGC
>CAYQRP010000178.1:0-1836 GCA_964419815.1 uncultured Luteolibacter sp.
TCGATGCCGGCCTCGAATTTTTCAAGGATGTGAAAATCGCGTCCGGCCTTCCGGTTGGTGGCGATTTCCGCACTCATGAAATCTCACGGCCCGAAGCAAAGGCGCTCATGCCTCGGCCTTCTCGACCAACTGGATCTTGCCCTCGATGATTTCCGTAAGGGCGATGTCCGCAACCCCCATGCTCGGGCGGACGGGGATCAACGGCGAACGACCACTGTTCAACTGGCGCACGCGTTGCGACACGAGGTTGATCAATACGAGGGGGTCGGTGACAATTTCAGATGCCTTTTCGAGGAGGTCGCTTTTCATAGGAGAACCGGGAAATCGCGAATCCGGCCGCTCTTGCCTGAACGGAATCACGTTCTCTGGCTGCGGTGACGGAACTTTTTCGCTCAAGTCAGTGGAGGTTGGAGGATTGTCGCCCTTAGATGGGGCGGGCCGAAGAAACAAGCAGGTTTCATGCCCCCTGACAAGCCCAAAGTCGGCCGATCCGAGCGATTTTGGCGGGAATCAGCCCGGCATCAGGTCGATGCCGAAGCGCCGCAGGACCGCCACCATGATCCAGAAAAGCGCGGCCGTGATCAGGCAATTCAGGCCCAGCGCCGACCAAAAACCCCAGCCGTTTCGCCACATCCATGGCAAAATCAAAAACATCGGCAGGGTCGGCAGCACGAACCAAAAGGTGCCCTCGGCATGGTTTGCCAAGCGCTCGCCGGACTGACCCGCCTGATGCATCCAGATCATCGCCAGCAGGGAGGTCAGCGGCAGGGCGATGAGAAGGGCCGAAAGCCGGTCGTTAAAAACCTGGACCTTGTTCACCGCGACGATGATCAGCGCGCTGAGCAGCCATTTCGCCAGATCCAGACCCGTAAACGACAGCAGTTTTTCCCAAAATGAGGCGGAGAACATGCGGGAAATCATGAAAAAACCCGCGAGTGGGGGTCAATTTGAATTTCCAGCCAAATGAACCGATTCGCTCGGCGTCCTGCTTGGGATTGCCATTTTCGATCGAAACCGCGAGGGTTCTTTTCAATGAGATCGTTGTCCTTTGTCGGCGGAGTGATGGCTTTGATGTTGGTGGTTTCGCCAGCGGGCATGGCTTTGGATGCGGCGCGCAAGGAGCAGATCGGGCGCAAGATCTGGCAGAACGAATGCGGCGGCAGCGTTGATGGTCTGACGACCTGGAATGCGGGTGAGGAATTTCCCTCGCTCGGCATTGGGCATTTCATCTGGTACCCGGCGGGCTTCAAGGGGCGCTTCGACGAAAGCTGGCCGAGTTTTGTGAGCTACGCAAAAAGCCAAGGAGCGAAGTTGCCGGAGGTCGCGCTCGAGCGTCACAGTCCATGGAAGAGCAAGGCGGAATTTCAGCGCGAGTTTGGCGGAGCGCGGCTCAGTTCTTTGCGCAAGTGGCTCGCGGCTCATGTCGGTTTGCAGACGGATTTCATCATCGCGCGTTCGCGCGCGGCGCTGCCGAAAATTCTCGCCGCCGCACCAGGCTCGGAGAGAAAGCGCATCGAGGCGAATTACCACAAGGTCGCCACCACTCCGCAGGGAACTTACGCGCTGATTGATTATGTGAACTTCAAGGGCGACGGATGTTCAGTGGCCGAGCGTTACAATGGTCGCGGTTGGGGTCTGTTGCAGGTGCTCGGCGAGATGCGTGATGTCGCATCGGGTCCGAGCGCCGCAAAGGAATTTGCGGCTGCCGCCAAACGCGTGCTTTCAAGGCGCATTGCCAACTCACCTCCCGAGCGCGGCGAAAAACGCTGGGAACCCGGCTGGCACAACCGCTGCGATACTTACGGCAGGCCGTTGTGAGAGAGAGTGATGTCTTCG
>CAYQRP010000178.1:1936-3008 GCA_964419815.1 uncultured Luteolibacter sp.
CGATGAGCGACGGATCCTTGCTGCTGCTTGGGCTTGAAGGGCCGGAATTGAAGCCCGCCGAAGCGGCCTTGTTTCGTCGATTGCAGCCGGCTGGGTACATCCTTTTTTCGCGCAACATCGTTTCGCCGGAGCAGACGCGAAAGCTCACCGACGACCTGCGCGACTTGTCGGTCGATTGGCCAATCATCGGAATTGATCAAGAAGGTGGGAGGGTCACACGGACCAAGGAAATCGCGCCCGTGCTGCCATCGGCCGAGGCCTTGGCGGCGCGTGCGGACATGGGAAAAATTGCCGATGCCGGTGTGTTGACCGGTGAACTGCTGCGGCTTTTGGGCTGCAACCTCAACTTCGCGCCGGTGCTGGATCTCGATCATTTCCCCGGACTGGCGAACGCCCTGCGCGGGCGGTGCTGGGGTCGCGACTCGCAGCGCGTGATCGATTATGCGGGTCAATGGAATCGCTGGATGCGTCGACAATCGATCGCGAGTTGCGGCAAACATTTTCCTGCTTGCGGTCGTGCGGTTTCGGATCCGCATCACGACTTGCCCTCATCCTCCGCTACGCTTGAGGATTTGTTGCGCGAGGATGCGATCCCGTACACCGCGCTGATGCCCGAGCTGGATTCAATCATGCTCGCGCATGTTGAGTTTCCTCACATCGATCCCGATTATCCTGCGTCGCTTTCCCCGAAAATCATCCGTCGTTTTCTGCGCGACCAACTCGGCTTTGATCGTCATCTCGTGATGACCGACGACCTCGACATGGGTGCGATCACCACGCGCTATGGTCGAGGCGAGGATGTGAAATTGGCGATCCGCGCCGGAAATGATTTGGCGATGATTTGTCATCGCACCGACACTGCCGAGCTTGCCGCGCGTGCGATTGGCGAGCTGCCACTCGGCATGCGGCACGAGGCGCAGGATCGCGTCGAGCGCTTCCGCCGTCGGGTGTTGCAAGCTCCCGTCGCGTGGTCGGCGCAGAAATGGCAAAAAACCTGCGAGGCGATCGGCAAGCTTGCAGCGGAATTCGGCCCCGCCGAGGAAAGCGCCACCAACAGCCCTGTGGCGGATTA
>CAYQRP010000179.1:0-3000 GCA_964419815.1 uncultured Luteolibacter sp.
AAAGCCTGCGAACTGGTGGCCAAGAATGTCGATTGCCCGGATTCGGTAAGGCTCGACCTCACCAGCCATGCGGCGTCAGGCGTGCGCGTGGAGGCATGGAAAAAACTCAATTTCTCAAAATGCCAACTCACAGAAAAACTCGCACAAAAAATCGACGCACTTTTTGCCGACCCTCAGATGTCAGCCGAGCGTGCGGAGGTCGCCGCCAATCGCTCCATCACCCCGACCGTGATCGAGCGCCTGATCCACTGTGGGCCCGAAGTCACCCGCGTTCTTGCTGCGAACAATGCGCTGAATCAGTCCCACCTCTCAGTCCTCTTGGGCATGGATGATGAGCAAACCGCCTGCATCGCCATGAGGCATGCCACTTCAAACGATTTGCTACGCCAGGGCCTCGCGCACCCAAGCCCAAAGGTTCGCGTCGTCCTCGCCGGTCTTCCGCTGCCTTACATGCAGAGCCTTCGGTACAAGCTTGCTGTCGATCCGGTGCTCAAGGTCCGTGAGGCAGTGTTCGATTACATCAAAAACCATGTGAAAGATCACTACGGTCGGAAAATCAGTGAAATCCTCACCATCCTCTCGAATGACCCATGTGTGAAATTCCGCGCGAGAATCCTCGATGACTACCGCTTGCCGTGCGAAGAAGTCGATCGCATGGGCAAGGACAAGTCCGTCCGCGTCCGTCTCAATGTCCTGCGGCGATGCACATGGAGGCTCACCACCGATTACGGCCTTCTCGATGAAAAGCGCGTGCTGGTCCGCTGCAAGGCGGCCGAGATCATCGCACGATCGCTGGACTTCAGCCCGTTCAAAGTAATGAACGATCGGGCACTCAGCAGACTTGAGGCCAAAATCGCCGCCGATCCCGCACACGAGGTTCGGGTTATCTTAGCCGGTGCATACGATGCCTCGCCAAAGATTCTTAAACGCTTGATCAAGGATCCATCGCCCGAGGTTCAGCGGGAATTGACCGAGCGATATCTTCCAACCACCGCCAGGGAAACCGCAAAGTGGTCGGATAAAAAAACGGGAGTGCTCAAGGACTTGGAAACTCACCGCAATCCCTACATTCGCGCGATCGTTGCATCCTCGAATGTCATCGGCAAACGCCGCAGCCTCCGCATGTCCAAGGACCGCTGCTGGTATGTTCGCGCCATGCTCGCGAAAAACATCAACGACCCCGCGATCCTCGAAACCCTCAGCAAGGACAAGCACCCGCTGGTTTGCGAATACGCGAACGAAAAATTGGAATGCTTCAAAAGCGATGAAGAACAAGACAACAGCACATCCCCATGACACCGACCCAACTGCAAAGCGCCCTCAAGAAAATCGTAAGCCACGGACTCAAGCGATCGGTGATGGTCTGGGGCCCACCGGGCGTGGGGAAATCCAGCATCATTTCGCAGGTGGCCTCGGATGCGGGCCTTGGTCTCATCGACCTCCGCCTGAGCCAGCTTGCGCCCACCGACCTGCGTGGCTTGCCGGTTGCCGATGGCAAGGTTTCAAAGTGGCTGCCACCTGAGTTCCTGCCGCAGCGAGGGAAGGGGATTCTTTTTCTCGATGAGCTGAACATGGCCGCGCCTGCCATCCAGGGCATCGCGCAGCAACTCATCCTCAACCGCGCGGTCGGCAACTACTCGGTGCCCGATGGCTGGTTCGTCTGGGCCGCTGGCAATCGCAAGGAAGACCGCGCCGCCGTCTTCGACATGCCAACCCCATTGGCCAACCGCTTCATGCACTACCATGTCGAGCCACACTTCGAGAGCTTCCGCTCATGGGCGGGCATGCGTGGCATCCACGAACAAATCATCGCGTTCCTGGCCTTCCGTCCCACCCTCCTTCACAAGCCCGATGCCAATCATCCCGCATGGCCCTCATCACGCTCGTGGGAACTTGCTTCGGAACTCCACGAGATTGGCATGAGCGTCGGCCCTGCAGTCGGCCCCGGCGCGGAGGCGGAGTTCGATGCCTTTTGCAAACTCTACGAAAAACTGCCCGACCTTGAAAAAATTCTGCTCAAAGGCGGCAAGGACATCCTATTTCCCGAGGAACCCTCACTGCGCTACGCCATCACCATCGGCCTTAGTGCGCGCGCACTAAGCGAAGAGTCCATCCGCCACGGCTTCGCATGGCTCCTCGCCAATGCCAGCCCCGAATGGTGCCAGCTCTTCATCCACGGCATCCACGACCGCGCGGTGAAACGCAACCAGATCGGCCTGCTTGCCACACTCCTCGCCAGCGATCCGAAAATGGCCCGCTTCCTCCGCCATGTGATGACCCCGGACGACGCATGAGCCCGCAAGATGACAAGCTCTCGGCCTGCATCCTCAGGCTTCGCAATAAGACCCCATTCTTCGGGGCCTTGGCGCTTTTTCTGCGGTACGGACTCGATGATCGCATCCCCACCGCCTGCACCAATGGCATCAGCGTCCACTTCAATCCCAACTTTGTCGACAGCCTCGCCCCGGCGGAACTCGACGCGGTGATGGTGCACGAGCTTCTCCACTGCGCACTCCTTCACCACTCACGCCTCGGCGATCGCGATCCCTACCTCTGGAATGTCGCCGCCGACATCGTGATCAATGGCATGATCCGCAAAGAAAAAGGACTCAAGCTCCCGCTCAACCCCTGCATCGATGCCCAAC
Organism: uncultured Luteolibacter sp.; assembly: GCA_964419815.1. Classification (GTDB taxonomy): domain Bacteria; phylum Verrucomicrobiota; class Verrucomicrobiia; order Verrucomicrobiales; family Akkermansiaceae; genus Luteolibacter. Next base: position 2,646 of record CAYQRP010000179.1, read on the forward strand.
TGGAAAACCACGAGGTCGAGGAAGTCTACGAAGTGCTGCGCACGCGTGAGAATCCTCCCACCATCACATGGATCGGCGCCGACATCCAAGCGGGCGACGAAGCGCCAGACCCAAGCCAAGAGGAGGAAACCAAAGCCCACTGGCGAAGGTCCCTGCACGAAGCCGCGACCATGGCCCGCATGCAAGGCCAGGGAGATCTGCCAGCCGGACTGCAGCGGCTCATCGATGGCATCACCGAATCCCAAGTCGATTGGCGCAGCGCCCTCTGGCGATTTCTGGTTCGCACACCCGTGGACTTCACCGGCTTCGACCGCCGCCTTATCGGCCGAGGCATCTACCTCGAAGCCCTCGATGG
>CAYQRP010000180.1:0-2972 GCA_964419815.1 uncultured Luteolibacter sp.
CAGGCCGGGTTTGCAGCGGTCGCGGATCGTGGCGAGGTCGGGGACCATGCCGAGGAACCAGAAGATCAGCGACACGGTGAAATAGGTTGAAACCGCGAAGACGTCCCAGAGCAGCGGGGACTTGAAGTTTTGCCAGATGGCGTTGGCGTTGGGCACCGGTGCGAGGAACCACGCGAACCAAACGCGGCCGACGTGGAAGGCCGGGAAAATGCCGGCGCACATCACCGCGAAAATCGTCATCGCCTCGGCGGCGCGGTTGATCGAGGTTCGCCAGTTTTGGCGGGTGAGGAAGAGAATCGCCGAAATGAGCGTGCCGGCGTGACCGATGCCGATCCAGAACACGAAGTTGACGATCGGCCATCCCCACATCACGCGGTTGGTGTTGCCCCAGACGCCGACGCCGGTGGAAACGAGGTGAAAAAGACCGCCGCCGACGCCGATGAGGGCGATGAGGGCGGATGGGATGAAGAGCAGCCACCAGAGGAGCGGTTGCCGGTTTTCAAGAACGCCGCAGATCCGCTCGGTGATCCAGTTGTAGGAGCGGTTGTTGAGGATGAGTTGTTCGCGTTCGAGGACCGGGAGTTTGATCTCCGGTTGAGTTCCGTTCGCGGCTGGGGTTGGGGAGGCCATGTTGGGTAAATGCTGAAATGGTGAAAAGCTGAGATGCTGAAATCACACCATGTGGATGGTGGCCTTGCCGACGAACTTCGCATCGGGCATTTCCGGGTTCGGGTTTTTGACCCTTGCCAGATAGCTGGTGCGCGGGCGGGTGCCGATGTAGTTGAGGAGGTCGTAATTCCGTTCGATGTTCTTGCTGCGGCCGAGGGCGGATTTTTCCGCATCGAGCAGGTTGCCGAAGGTGATCGCGTTGGCGGGGCAAGCGTCTTGGCAGGCGGTTTTGACCGAGTCGACCGGGATGCGGAGGGTTGAGGTCGAGACCTGCATTTCGGTCGAAGCTTTGCCTGCGACGAGGGCTTCCTGTTTCTGTCCGCGTTTTTGGCGGATGACCGAATCCTTGAGACGTTGCACGCAGTAGGTGCATTTTTCCATCACGCCGCGCATGCGGACGGTGACGTTCGGGTTCTTTTGGAGGTGATCCGGATCGCCGACCGTTTTCTTGCCGAGGGGACCGCGGTAGAGGTTGTGGGAAATGAGCGGGTTGCGCTTGTTGTAATCGAAGAAATTGAAGCGGCGGGCCTTGTAGGGGCAGTTGTTCGCGCAGTAGCGGGTGCCGATGCAGCGGTTGTAGGCCATCGCGTTGAGTCCGTCTTCGGTGTGGACTGTGGCGTTGACCGGGCAGACCACTTCGCAGGGGGCGGATTCGCAGTGAACGCAGGCGACCGGTTGCGGCACGAGTGCCGGATTGTCGGCATCGAAATCGTTGTCCTTTTGGGTGGCGAAATAGCGATCCATGCGGATCCAGTGCATTTCGCGGCCGCGGGCGACCTGATCCTTACCGACGATCGGGATGTTGTTTTCCGATTGGCAGGCGACGAGGCAGGCGTTGCAGCCCATGCAGGACGAGAGGTCGATCGACATGCCCCATTGGTGGAGCGGGTCATTGATCAGGGCTTCGCCTTTGCGGTCTTCTGGTTTGTAGAGATAGACATTCGGCGGGGCGTGTGAGTCGTTGCCCTGTTTTTTGACGTTCGCGAGCTGTTGCTTGAAGCCGCCCTTGTCGTCGTGCGAGTCGATGGTGGAAACCTCGCGAGCAAGGGCGCGTCCGTACATCGCGCTGTGCTCTTGGGTGACGGCGATCGGGTAGCGTTTGCCGGTGAGGGCGATGCTGGCGCCAGTGGCGAAGTAGTTGGTGGCGGCGTCGCGCAGGGGGTAGGCGTTCACGCCGCGGTTGATGCCGACGAGGCCGACGTGTGAGGCGTTGCTCGGGCTGCGGCCGAGCTGGTCGTCCTTGTCGGTGCCTTGGCCGTAGCCGAGAGGAATGACGATGGTGTTTTCGGCTTGGCCGAAAGAGATCATCACGGGGATCTCGATGCTGCGGCCGTTGATCGTGATCGAAATGACCGGGTGCTTGCGTTTGTCGGCTTCGCCATCGGGTCCGACATCGGCGTACTTGCTCTCCACGCCGAGGACTTTGGTCACCGGCTCGGGGCTGACGATGATGTCATAGATGCCGAGTTCTTTCGCGGTTTTGGGTGCGATGAGGGCGGCGTTGTCCCAGGTGATTTTGGAAATCGGATCGGGTGCTTCCTGCAGCCATGCGTTGTCGATCCAGCGACCGTCGTAGATCGACGAATCAGTGGCGAAGACCACTTCGAGTGCTTTTGCGGTGGGTTCGCCTGCTTTGCCAGCGAGGATGTTGGCGGCAGCGATGTCGGCTTCGGCGGATGGTCTAAGGTCCGGGGTTGCGGCGAGGTAGGTCGATGCCGCGTAGAAGCCATCGCGAAGGAGTTTTTTCCATGCCGCATCGCTGGCATCGCCGAGGGCGGTGAAGGTTTCGCGGACGGCGGCGTAAGCGGGCGAGGCAGCGCCATTAGGGCCTTCGCCGTTGAGCAATTTGCCATCGGCGGAGAGCAGCGCGAGGAGGAGTTCGATTTCCGAGACGCAGTCGGAGTATAGCGGCAGGATCATCGGCTGGACCACCGTGTAGGTGCCGCGGGCGCTGCGGGCATCGGCCCACGATTCCAGATAGTGTGCGCTGGGCACGTGCCAGGTGGCGGCGTGGGCGGTGGCGTCGGTGCGTTCGCCGAGGTGGATGCTGGTTTGAAGTTTTGCCAGTGTGGCCGCGAAATCGAGGTCGGCGGGAGCGTCGTGGATCGGGTTCGCCGCGGTGGTGATCACCAGCGTGTCGATTGCGCCCGAGTCGATGTCTTTTTTCAGGTCGGCGAGGGTTCCATTGCCGATGGCCTCGGTTTGCAGGGCGACGAGCGGTTTGCCTTCGCCGATGTTGCCGAGGGCAAGGTTGATCGCGAGGGCGAGGTGGTGGACAGCGGCGGGCTGGCGGGATCCGGCGA
>CAYQRP010000181.1:0-2969 GCA_964419815.1 uncultured Luteolibacter sp.
GCTGGAGCGCCGGGTGCCGCTGGAGCGCCAGCCGGACGAAGAGGAATGGTGGGCGCGGGTCTTACGGGCGCGGTGGGCGCGCCGGCTGGGCGAGGTGCTGCTGCGGCGGGCGCTGGCGAGGCTCCGGGAACCGTTGGTGCTGCGGCGGGACGCAGGGGAATGGTCGGAGCTGGAGTTGCAGGACGCGGTGCGGCGGCAACGGTGGGCGCGGGAATGGCAGGTGCAGGAACAGCAGGTGCAGCGACGCTGGGCACCGGAACCGTGGGCGTGGGAATCGGAATGGTCGGTGCAGCGTTGGCGGCTGGAGCGGCGCTAGTTTCCGAAGCCGAGGGGCTGGGCGACGCGGCAAGATTCGGAGCCACGATCGGTTTGGGCGGAGTGATCGGGCTGGGTGGGGCGATCGGAATCGATGGCTTCGGGATGGGTGGTGTGTTTTCGCTCATGCGCGGGCTTTTGGAAAATTGTTCGAACAAACTGGCAAAGGTGCCCCGTGCTGTCAAACCCCCAGCCCGAGATGACGCGTTTTTTTTGGTGTGATTTTCCCGGCTTCGTGGTTCCTATCCGGCAGCCGACATGTCCGCCGATAAAAATGCCATCAGCCCGACCCGTGCCCAGGATTTTCCCGAGTGGTACCAGCAAGTGATCCGAGCCGCCGACCTTGCGGAAAATTCCGAAACGCGCGGATGCATGGTGATCAAGCCGTGGGGCTATGGAATCTGGGAACTGATTCAGCGCCAGTTGGATGTGCGTTTCAAAGAAACCGGTCACCAGAACGCGTATTTCCCGCTGTTGATTCCGCTCTCGTACCTTGAAAAGGAAGCCGAGCACGCTGAGGGCTTTGCGACCGAATGCGCGGTGGTGACGCATCATCGTCTGGAGGCGGTGAAGGACGAGGCGACGGGTAAGACGCGAATGATTCCGACCGGCGAATTGGCCGAGCCGTATGTGATCCGCCCCACCTCCGAGACGATCATCGGTGCGGCGTTTGCGAGATGGGTGGAATCGTATCGCGACCTGCCATTGCTGATCAATCAATGGGCCAACGTGATGCGCTGGGAGATGCGGCCGCGGATGTTTTTGCGTACGGCGGAGTTTTTGTGGCAGGAGGGTCACACCGCGCACGAGACGGCTGCCGAGGCGCTTGAGGAGACAAGGCTGATGCATCGGGTGTACGAGGAATTTTTGCGGGATCATCTCGCAATTCCGGTGATCCCCGGTGAAAAGACCGAGAACGAAAGATTTCCCGGCGCGGACATGACGCTCACGGTTGAGGCAATGGTTCAGGACAAAAAGGCGATCCAAGCCGGAACCTCGCACTATCTGGGTCAGAACTTTTCGAAGGCTCAGAATATCTCTTTCACTGGTCGCGACGGAACCCTGCAGCACGCGCACACGACATCTTGGGGCGTATCAACGCGGATGATCGGCACGCTGATCATGGCGCATTCCGACGATGACGGATTGGTCCTGCCGCCGCGCGTCGCGACTCAGCAAATCGTGATCTTGCCGGTCTCGCCCAAAGAAGAAACGCGCGAGGCGGTGTTCGCCGCGTGTCAGGATTTGGCGGCTTCCTTGCGCAAGCAAGTTTCGCACGGCGATGCCTTGCGCGTGCACGTCGACACGCGCGATCTCAACGGCGGCGTGAAGAAATGGGAGTGGATCAAAAAAGGTGTGCCGATCCGCATTGAGATCGGGCCGCGCGATTTGGAAAGCGGCAAGGTCTGCGTGCAGCGAAGGGATCAAGCGATTGCGCAAAAGGAATTCATGGCGCGTGAGGAATTTGTCGCATCGGCACCTGCGATGCTCGACGAGATTCACGACAACCTGCTCGCGCGCGCTCGTGAGTTTCGCGATTCGAACATCGCGGCATGCGGTTCCATCGACGCATTTCACGCGCACTGGACGGGTGAGAATCCCGGTTGGCTTTGCACGCCGTGGGCGGGCAGCGCGGAAGATGAGGAACAACTTTCCAAACAGCACAAGATCACCATCCGCTGCCTGCCGCTCGATCGTGTCGAGTTGCCGGCGCATGTGAGGGATGCCATGGGCTCAAAGTGCATTCTGACCGGCAAGGAGACCACTACGCGCGCGATTTGGGGAAGAAGTTACTAGAGGTTTCAAGTCGGTAGCGTGATGCGAGCCGATTTTGATTTGATGTGGTGCCCCTCAAATTTTCGCCTGATGGAATTTTTGCATTTTCCAATCCCGTAGCGGATGAACATGGTGGGGGCATGCGATACATTGAGCGTTTGCAGCAGAGAATCGGTGCGACAGGTTCCCGTTTGTGTGTGGGCTTGGATCCGCGCCCGGGTGCGGGTGGTGCGGCGGTAGCTCGCGAGATGCTGCTGCGCGTGATCGAGCAAACGGCCCCTCATGCAGCGGCCTACAAGCCAAACATGGCGTACTTCGAGGCGATGGGTCTGGAGGGAATTCAATTGCTGGAAGAATTGCTCAAGCAGATGCCCAAAGATGTGCCTGTAATTTTGGACGCGAAGCGCAGCGACATCGGCGAAACTCAGAAGTACTACGCGCAAGGGTATTTCGATAAATGGAATGTCGATGCGGTGACCTTGAACCCGTTCCTCGGCTATGATTCGATCGAACCGTTTCTCGATTGGCAGGGCAAGGGAGTCTATTTGCTCGCGGTGACATCGAATGCCGGATCGGCGGATTTTCAACGCCAACAACTGGCGGACGGGCGCGCGGTCTATGAATTGGTGACGGCACTGGGCGCACGCTCGAAGCAAGAAGATCGAGCGACCGATGTGGGCTATGTGGTGGGGCTCACGAATGCTGAAGATGTGTTGCTGAAATTTCCCGACGCGCCTTTGCTCATTCCAGGACTTGGAGCGCAGGGTGGTGACCTTGCCGCGCTGGCCTCTGCGGGTCGCAGTGCGCCGGATGTGATCAATGTCTCGCGCGGAATTCTTTATGCGGACGATGAACTGGATTTTGCGGCACGCGCGCGT
>CAYQRP010000182.1:0-2939 GCA_964419815.1 uncultured Luteolibacter sp.
GGATCGAGGTTCTCGATCGAGCAGATCACCACGCAGTTGTCCTTGCGGTCGCGCATGACCTCCATTTCGAATTCCTTCCAGCCGAGCAGTGATTCCTCGATGAGGACTTCGGAAACCGGCGAGAGGTCGAGGCCGCGGGTGATGATTTCCTCAAACTCCTCGCGGTTGTAGGCGATGCCGCCGCCTTGCCCACCCAGCGTGAAGGCCGGACGAATGATCAGCGGAAAGCGCCCGATTTCTTCCGCCACCTTGCGCGCTTCTTCCATCGTGTGCGCGGTGCCCGAAAGCGGCAGGTCGAGGCCGATCTTGAGCATCGCTTCCTTGAAACGCTGGCGGTCTTCGCCCTTGTCGATCGCGTCGGCATTGGCGCCGATCATGCGCACGCCATGTTTTTCGAGCGTGCCGGATTTGAAGAGCGACATCGACGTGTTGAGCGCGGTCTGGCCGCCGAGAGTCGGCAGCAAGGCATCGGGCTTTTCGCGAATGATGATTTTTTCCACCACCTCTGGCGTGATCGGCTCGATGTAGGTGCGGTGGGCAAACTCCGGATCGGTCATGATCGTGGCCGGATTGGAGTTTACCAAAATGACCTCGTAGCCCTCTTCCTTGAGTGCCTTGCAAGCTTGGACGCCGGAGTAGTCGAACTCACAGCCTTGGCCGATGACGATCGGGCCGGAGCCGATGACGAGAATTTTGCGGATCGAGGTGTCTTTGGGCATGGTAGGTGCGGGTGGTCGGCCTTGCGTTGGCGGCTAAATTGGGCGGTGTGTGGCAGGGAATCCGCGGCTTGTAAAGGGTGGGCTTGTTTCTCGTATCAATTTTCCGGAAGCGGGGGCAAAAGGGGAGCGTCGGGGTTGAAATCGGGCGGCAGGGTGTCCTCGAATTCCGGCTGCATGGATCCGCCCTCGCCAAGGCTGCCCCGCGGCATGCGCGCGTATAGATCGCTCGGCCAGGCCTGCACCGCCATGATTTCGCCCTTGTACATCAGCGAAACCGTCTGGCCGTAGTAATCGACCCTGCCAAAGAGCGAATCGGTCCCACTCAAGCTTTTGGGGATCGTGTAGATCATGCGCAGCGATTCCTCACCGCCGACCCAGTCGAAAGGCAGGGTGGTCCAGAGCTGGTTGACCCATGAGTTGTCCTCGAGTTGGACGATTTCACCTTTGGCATTGCGGTTGAAAAACATCACCGAAACCGCGAGCTCGGCGATGTCGATTTCCTCGGTAGGGGCCTTTTGCACCGGAATGGTGAGTACGACCTGCTGGCCATTTTCGTAATTTGAATTTTTGAAAATCCGCACGCGGCCGAGCGAAAGCTTGCCGAGCATCGCATCGGGTTTGTCGAAGCCGTCGCGCAATTTTCTGGCGGCGAGATCGTAGTATTTTCCCGCTTGGGAAATGCCCATTTCGAAGATTTTTTGGTAGTGCGAGGTCGCGGTGTCGTAGACGCCCATTTGCTCGTGCACGAGGCCGAGTTCGTAGCGGATGCTCGGGCTTTCGGGAGATTGGATTGCGGCCTCCTCGAGCTTGACGATGGCCTTGCCCATGTCGCCAGCGACGCGGGCCTCACGGGCTTCGCGGAAAAGTTTTTCGGCTCGAGGGTCGGCAATTTCAGGCTCGCGCAATGGCGTGGGATCGGGTCGGGGGGGAGGCTCGGGCGCGGGCGGACGGTAGGGCGGCGGAGCGGCGGGAGGCTGCGCGGTCGCAATCGGGGGCGCGGTGGATGTGGCATCGGGCACCCGCACGATCACCGGCTTGGCCACGGTTTTTTCGACGATTTTGACCTTTTGCGATTCTTCAAAGCGCGTGGCCAAGGCCATGGCGGCGACGAGCAGTTGCGCGAGTGCCATCATGGCGAGACCGCAGAGTGCGATCGTGAACGCCGGAACCTTCCTGCTCGAGGAGGGTTGCGAGGATGCGTTCGGCATGCGCGGACGATGAAGATGGCCGCCGCGTGTGTCAATGCGGCGGCAGGAATTGCGGGCGGGCGGAGCCAAACGCAAGGCGGCGTTGCCGAAGGCGGATTTCTGGCTTATAGCTTCCCCCGACGATGAATTCGCCCGCGCCCTTGAGCTATTGCCCGGACTTGCTCCGCTACCAACGCCGTGCAACCCGCGAAGTGAGGGTCGGAAATGTCGGTCTTGGCGGATCGAATCCGATTCGCGTCCAGTCGATGATCACCTCCGACACCCGCGACACGCCCGCCTGTGTCGCCGAGGTGCTCGCGCTCGCGGATGCGGGCTGTGAAATTGTGCGGATCACCGCCCAGACGAAAATTTACGCCGCGAACCTCGAAAACATCGCGCGCGAAGTGCGAGCTGCCGGCTGCCAAGTGCCGCTGGTGGCCGACATCCATTTCAAGCCCGATGCCGCGCTCGAGGCCGCCAAGTGGGTGGAGAAAATTCGCGTGAACCCGGGAAATTACGCCGACAAGAAGAAGTTCGAAATCCGCGAGTACACCGACGCGCAGTATGAGGAGGAGCTCGAACGCATCCGCGAGGAATTTTCGCCGCTGGTGATGCTTTGCAAGGATCTTGGAAGGGTGATGCGCATTGGTACCAATCATGGATCGCTCTCGGATCGCATCATGAACCGCTATGGCGACACGCCGCTCGGCATGGTGGAAAGCGCGCTGGAGTTTGCCCGCATCGCACGTGATCACGATTACCATGATTTGGTATTTTCGATGAAGGCCTCCAACCCGAAGGTGATGATCGAGGCTTACCGTCTGCTTGTCGCGAGGCTCGATGCCGAAGGTTCTGATTGGAATTACCCAATCCATCTCGGTGTCACCGAAGCCGGCGATGGTGAGGATGGTCGCATCAAGAGCGCCATAGGCATTGGTTCTCTGCTCGCCGACGGCATCGGCGATACCGTGCGGGTCTCGCTCACCGAAGACGCCGTGCACGAGATCCCGGTGGCAAGGGCGCTGGTCGAGCC
>CAYQRP010000183.1:0-2918 GCA_964419815.1 uncultured Luteolibacter sp.
TTTGCTCGATGACCGCACTGGTACTCTGCGTGACGATGAAGTTCGACGGCGATACCGCTGCTTATGCCATTCACGGGCACTCGTATGTGTTGGGTCAGGTCTCGGGCGACGGTACGAAGTTCGGCATTGAGATGACCTCACTGGCTTTCGAGACCGTGCATGTGGCCTTCAAGTACATCCTTTTCGCCTGCGTGTTCCTGTTTGCCTTCTCGACGCTCATCACCTGGAGCTACTATGGCTTGCAGGCGTGGCAGTACATTTTCGGCAAGCGTGAATTTGCGGCAAAAATTTATCGGGTGGTGTTCTGCCTCGTGATCATTGTCGGGTCTTCGGCATCGATGGCCAATGCGACCGATTTCTCGGATGCGGCCTTGTTTGCGATGAGCATTCCCAACCTGATCGGCGTGTATTTCCTGCTGCCCGTGGTGCGGCAGGAGTTTGCAAGTTTCCTGGCTTTCTCGAAGCGGGTGGATGCCGGTGAGCTGATCGAGGAGGCCGACCGGCTTGAGCGCAAGGATTGGGAAATCTGATTTCTTCCGTTGTGCGGTTATGCCGGGTTGATTGCTGAACCTTGCGGTGTCAGGCTTCTGCCCGATGGCGCGTGAGTACAAGCTGCATAGAGCGACGGGTGGAAATGCCTCGGGCATTGACTACCGCAAGGCATTGAATGCCGAGCAGTACCGCGCGGTGTCGGCGGGTGATGGCAAGGCGCTCGTCATTGCGGGCGCGGGATCGGGCAAGACGCGGACACTGACCTATCGGGTGGCGTGGTTGGTTGATCGGGGCATCGATGTGAGGCGGATTCTCTTGCTCACCTTCACCAACAAGGCGGCGCGTGAAATGACCGAGCGGGTGAGGGAACTGGTGCCGCAGGATGTGTCGGCTTTGTGGGCGGGGACCTTCCATTCGATTGGCGGAAGGATTTTGCGGCGTCATGCTGCGGATCTCGGATTCACGCCGTCGTTTTCGATCATGGATCGCGATGATCAGAAATCAATGCTCTCGGCGATTGTGGCGACGAGTGAGATTGACACCCGTCAGCGCCGTTTTCCGAAGGCCGATGTGTTGGCATCAATGTTCAGTCTGGTGGAAAACACCGAGACTCCGCTGGAGGAAATCGTGGCGGATCGCTACGCCTATTTTTACGACTGGATCGAGGAATTGGAAAAAGTTCGTCAAGCATACATCAAGCGCAAGCTCGAGACGAACTCGATGGACTTCGATGATTTGCTGGTCCTGACCGTGAGGTTGTTTGAGGAGCATCCCGATGTGCTTGAGGTGTATCGCAAGAGGTTCAGTCACATCCTTGTCGATGAGTATCAGGACACCAACCGGATCCAATCGAAGATGATCGATCTGTTGGCGGGTGAGGGAAACAGCCTGATGGCGGTGGGGGATGACGCGCAGTCGATTTACTCGTGGCGGGGTGCGGACATGTCGTTGATCTTGGGATTTCCGCAGCGCTATCCGGGTGCGGAGGTTTTCACGATCGATACGAATTACCGCAGTGTGCCGGAGATTTTGGATCTCTCGAATGCTGCGATTCGCGCGAACACAGGAAGGTTTGAGAAAGATCTGCGGGCCTCGCGCGGTGGCGCGGGTTTGAAGCCGGCCTTGGTGGCCTTGCCGGATCCCGCGTCGCAGGCTGCTTTTGTCGCGCAGCGGATGTTGGAATTGCGCGATGGCGAGGGCATCGCGCTGGAGGACATGGTGGTGTTGTACCGGGCGCATTTCCAGAGTTTGGAAATTCAGATGGAGCTGACCGCACGCGGCATTCCGTTCAACATCACCAGTGGTCTGCGCTTTTTTGAACAGGCACACATCAAGGACATTTCGGCCTTCATGCGCTTTGTGGTGAACCGCCGCGATGAGGTGAGTTTTTTGCGGATGGTCTCGCTCATGCCCGGCTGCGGTCCCGTGGCAGCTGCGAAATTGTGGCATCAATGGCTGGCATCCGGTTGGTCGCAGCGTGAGGACACGCCCGCGAAGTGGTCGGAGGTTTTGCTGGCGTTCAAGGTTCCCAAAAAAGCGGCGAAGCATTGGGAGCAGCTTTGCTACACGCTCGATGAATTGTCGACGGGCGCGGAATTTTCCAAGCCGAGCGACATGGTGTTCAGCATTCTCGAAGGGGTGTACGATGATTACCTCACGGCGAGTTATGACAACTCCGAGAGTCGTCGTGCGGACATCGAGCAGTTGAGCGAATACGGATCGGGATTTGATGATGTGGTGGAATTTTTGGCGCAGCTGTCGCTGATGGGTGCCGTCGATGGTGAACCGACAGGCGAGCGGGATCAGATTGATGAAGAACGGGTGACGCTTTCATCGATTCATCAAGCCAAGGGACTTGAGTGGAAGGTGGTTTTTCTCGTGTGGCTGGCGGATGGATATTTTCCGATCGGAAAGGTGCTGAATGCCGACGACGATGCGATGCTCGAGGAAGAGCGGCGCTTGTTTTATGTCGCGCTGACAAGGGCCGAGGATGAGTTGTATCTCACCTATCCGATGATGAATCCCAAATCCTACAGCGGTGACATCATCTGCCAGCCATCGTGTTTTCTCGATGAAGTGCCAGCCGACTTGGTTGAGCCTTGGCGGGTCAGTTCCGACGAAGACACATGGTCGGATGATGATCCGTTTTGACGATGGCTCCGTTTCCATTGCCATGTCGCAGGTTTTCGGGAAGGGTGGCGTTTCATGAAAATGCATCGCATTCTGGCCGAAGCCGCGGCGGAAACCATCAAGTTGGTTTTCAAGGAGCATCGCGTGTTGGATCACGCTTTGGCTGAGGCGTTTGAAAACCATCCCAAGTGGGGCAAGCGCGATCGTGGATTCATTGCCGAGACTGCTTTTGAGGTCGTGAGGTGGCGTCGGGCCTTGGGGTTTGTCGCGGACAGCGAGGAGACCGATGCCATGTG
>CAYQRP010000184.1:0-2903 GCA_964419815.1 uncultured Luteolibacter sp.
TTATTTCATTCGCCGCCTGCTGCTGATCCCGCCCACGCTGATCGGCATCACGCTGCTCGTGTTTGGGATCACCCGCTTTGTGCCGGGCGGGCCGATGGACCGGATGCTGCAAGAGGCCTCGCGCGGAGCGGATCAGGGCGGCAAGCGCTCGTCGTCGACCCAGGCGCAGGGCGGGCTGAGCGAAGAACAACTCGAGGAGCTGGAGGAGCAATTCGGCCTCAACGAAACCATGTGGGTCGCCTACGGTCAGTGGTTGGGTGTGGTGGCTCGCGAAACGCGAATTTCAAAAAGCGAATTTGCCGCCAAGGGCGATGAGTCGATTGGCGGCTCGGCTGATCCGGAAAATGTGACCGAAGTCGTGCTGCGCGGCGACGGACGGGCGGTGCGGGTCGAAAAAACCAACAACGCGATCATCTCGGCGAAGTTTGTCGATTCGGGAAATGACATTTCGACCGAAGGGTGGAAGGCGCGCATTGAAACGAAAGAGGACCGTCAGCAACGCTTCAAGCGGCGCAATCCCGACCTCGAATCGGCACCGGACTACACACCACGCGCGGTGCTGCACCAAACCCATTTTTCCGGATTGCTTCAAGGCGACCTCGGCCGCTCGACGGCGTACAACGATCCGGTGCACGAGATGATTTTATCGCGCATGCCCGTTGCCGCGTATTTCGGTCTGCTCACTGCGATCATCACCTACGCCGTCAGCTTGCCACTCGGCGTGCTCAAGGCGCTCAAGCACCGCACCTTCATCGATTCGGCATCATCGGTGCTGATCTTCATCGGCTATTCGATCCCGGGCTTCGCGCTTGGCGCAATCCTGCTGGTGTACTTTGGCGCGCGCATGAATTGGTTTCCGCTCTTCGGCATCGTGAGTCCCGATTTCGATCAAATGGGGCCCGTGGAAAAAATCAAAGACCTTGCCCACCACACCGCCCTTCCCCTGCTCTGCTACCTCACCGGCGCCTTCGCGGTGCTGACGATGATGACGAAAAACAGCCTGATGGACAATCTGGCGGCCGATTATGTGCGCACGGCGGTCGCAAAAGGCGCAAGTTTCCGCCGCGCGGTGTTTGGTCATGCCTTTCGCAATTCGATGATCCCGATCGCCACCAGCCTTGGCGACCTGATCACGATTTTCATTGGCGGATCAATGTTGGTCGAAACGGTTTTCGACATCCAAGGCTTCGGGTTGCTGCAATACCAATCGGTCATCGAACGCGACGCGCCGGTGATCATGGGCACGCTGACGATTGCGGCCTTGCTCATGCTGATTGGCAACCTTCTCTCGGATCTCATCGTGGCAATGGTCGACCCAAGGATTCAGTTCAAGTGACAATGCGAAAGATCGGAATCATCTGCATGCTTTTGGGTTCGCTCGCGGTGCTGGGCGAGCTTTGCGACATCGCGTTTCCGACCGCCCGTTGGTTTTTTGAATCGAGCCGCGAAGTGCCGTGGTTGCATACCAACCCTGTGGGCGGAAAATCTTTTCCGTGGTTCGGTTGGGCGAGTGCGGCCCTGCTGATGCTTGGCGGACTTTTGCTGGTGATTCGCTCGATCGTGCATCACAAGCCCGATCCGGTGATGCAGCGCCGCATCAAGCGCTTTCGCGCGATTCGTCGCGGCCATGTTTCTCTGATCATTCTGCTCTGCCTTGCCGGTGTCGCAGCGCTGGATCAGGTGGTGGTGGGAAAACGCGCGCTGGCATTGAAGCACGATGGGAAATGGCTGTTTCCCGCCTTCATGACGCGCGACCTCAAGAACAAGGATTTTGGCATCGAAGGCGCAAGTGCCGAAGCGCCGGTCGACTATCGCAAACTTCGCGCGTCGGGAAACAAGTCGGTGATCATGCCGCTGGTTCCCTACGACCCGACTGGTGACACGCTGCCGCCGCGCTCGCGTGCGCTCGTCGAGCGTGATGGCGTGCTTTACGAGGACGGCACCAACAAACCTTATTGGGGGCTTGCGGTGCGTTATCACGAATCCGAAAGCGAAAAAATCCACACGCGCTTCACGCTGCGCAAAGGTCGGTTTTCCGGTCCGGTGGACGGCTGGAGTGTCGACAGCTTGCCGATCTACAGCGCCGACTACCGCGATGGCGAATTGATCAAAGAAAATTTCAGCGGCAGCGGAACGCAGGAGGAATTCATGAAGTCGGCCAAAGCCGAACTGCGGGCGTTGAAATATCATCCCGCGCCACCCTTGCCCGAAGAAGGCAACTGGCTCGGCACCACCTCTCAAGGTTATGATGTCGTCGCCTACCTGTTCGGCGGATTGCAGGTCAACTTCAAGGCCGCGCTGATCTTTCTGCCGGTGGTCTTTCTCATCGGCATTCCGATCGGGCTGATGATGGGCTTCTTCGGCGGTTGGTTTGACCTTGCGATGCAGCGCCTCATCGAAATTTTTTCGAACATTCCGTTTCTTTTTGTCGTGATCATTTTCGCCAGCATGGTGCCCGATCGCTTCAAAGGCCTGCCAGTGATCCTGACCATCCTCGCCGCTTTCGGATGGATGGGCATTTCGTTCCTGATGCGCACTGCGGCCTACCGTGACAAGGAACGCGACTACATCGCGGCAGCACGCGTGATGGGCGCCGGCGCACCGCGAATTTTGTTCCGCCACCTGCTGCCCAACACCGTGTCGATTTTGGTGACACTCGTGCCTTTCACGGTCTCGGGTTTGGTTTCTTCCCTCACCTCGCTCGACTATCTTGGCTTCGGACTGCCGCCCGAGCACGCGACATGGGGCCGCCTGCTCAACGACGGACTTTCCAATCTCTCGGCACCTTGGCTGGTCACCTCGACTTTCACCGCACTGGTGGGCCTGCTCGTGCTGATCACCTTCATCGGCGAAGCGGTCCGCGAGGCTTTCGATCCGAAAAAATTCACCACTTACCGCTGATG
>CAYQRP010000185.1:0-1458 GCA_964419815.1 uncultured Luteolibacter sp.
TTTCTTGATCGTCTCATGCACGACGCGCAGAAGCTCCTTGTCGGTGCATTCGGTGTCCTTGATTTTCGCGGAAACCTGATACACGCCGTCGCTTTCCTCGAAGGCGATGCGCCACACGCGCGCAAGGAATCGTGACACGCCTTCGACGCCTTTCATTTGCCACGGCTTCACTTGTTCGAGTGGCCCCATGAACATTTCGTAAAGCCGCAAGGCATCGGCCCCGTACTCGCGCACGACATCATCGGGGTTCACGACATTGCCACGGGACTTGGACATCTTCTGGCCGTCCTCGCCGAGGATGAGGCCTTGATTGACGAGTTTTTGGAACGGCTCGGGCGTGCCCACATGACCAAGGTCGAAGAGCACCTTATGCCAAAAGCGCGCGTACAAAAGGTGCAGAACCGCATGCTCGGTGCCGCCGACATAGAGGTCGACCATGCCCGACGCCCCGCGATCACTGCCAGACCAATACTGCTCGGCTTCTTTGGAAATGAAGCGGTTCTTATTACTAGGATCGCAGTAGCGAAGGTAATACCAGCACGAGCCAGCCCATTGCGGCATGGTGTTGGTTTCCCGAGTCGAACCATCGGGCAAGCGAACCCATTCGGTCGCCTTGCTCAGCAAGGGATCGGGAGTGCCACTCGGTTTGTAATCGTCGAGCGGTGGTGCTAGTAGCGGCAGCTCGGAATCGGCAATCGCATGATGATGCCCGTCCTTCCACACAATTGGAAACGGCTCGCCCCAGTAGCGCTGACGCGAAAAAAGCCAATCGCGCAGTTTGTACTGGATGCGGCGCTTGCCTTTGCCATTCGCCTCGAGCCAATCGATCATCTTCGCCTTGGCATCGGTTGTTGTCAGGCCGTCGAGAAAGCCCGAGTTGATCGCGATGCCGGGGTCGCAATGAGCTTGCTCCAAGGGGGGCGCGGGCGGCTCGCCCGCATGATTGTTAGCCACCACCTGAATCACCGGCAGGCCAAACTTTTGCGCGAATTCGAAGTCGCGTTCGTCGTGGGCGGGCACGGCCATGATCGCGCCGGTGCCGTAGCCCATCATCACATAGTCGGCGATCCACACGGGGATTTCCGCACCATTGACCGGGTTGATGGCGTGGGCGCCGGTGAAGACGCCGGACTTGTCCTTGTTGAGATCGCCGCGCTCGAGGTCGGACTTCGATGCGCAGGTTTTTTGATAAGCCTCGACTGCAGATTTTTGCTCGGCGGCGGTGATCTCCGCCACCAGCGGATGCTCGGGCGCCAGTACCATGTAGGTCGCGCCGAAGAGTGTGTCGGGGCGGGTGGTGAAAACGGTGATTTCCTTGCCGCCCACGGTAAAGACCACTTCCGCACCCTCGCTGCGGCCGATCCAGTTTTTCTGAAGCAGCTTGATGCCTTCCGGCCAATCAAGACCGTCGAGTTCGTCGATCAGGCGTTGGGCGTACTTCGTGATGCGCAGCATCCA
>CAYQRP010000185.1:1558-2879 GCA_964419815.1 uncultured Luteolibacter sp.
GGGTGCAGCACATTGAAGCCGTTCATCCGCTTGTAGCGGCCGATGATGTCGGTGGCGGTGTAACCTTCCGGGTGGCCGACATGGAGTCCGGCACCGCTCGGGTACGGAAACATGTCGAGCACGTAGTATTTCGGCTTGGCCGGATCAAAGCCCTCGTCGCCGGGGCCGGCGGTGCGGAAAGTTTTTTCCGAATCCCAACGGGCCTGCCATTTGGGTTCGAAGTCGCGGAAGGGGTATGGCTTGCGGTCGTCTGACATCGTGGTTTGAGGGCCACGGACCATGGCCAAGGGGCGGCGGAATGAAAAGCAAAACCCCGGCCTCAACGGTGTGCGGGTGGAATTTCGCCTCAACTCCCGGCGCTCAGGCCCGCCCAATGCCACAGCGTCGGGTCGAGCTCATGACGCGCGCAGCGGGCGAGCTGCGCCGCATCGGCGCCGGCGTGGAGCACGGCAAAGATCGTCGAGCCCGATCCGCATAGCAGCGCGGCGCGGACTTCTTCGCGGCGCAGCAGCCATTGCTTGAGCTCCGCAAGAAAGCGGTGCTTGGCAAAGACCGGGCGCTCGAGGTCGTTGACCAATTCAAGCCCGTCGATCATTTGCGGTGCGTAGTGAACGCCGGGGATTTCCTGCGAATCGATCCAATGCCGATAGGCCTCGGGCGTGGGCACGCCGAAAGTTGGCTTGAGCAAAAGAATCGGTAGGGCGGGTGGCGGTTTGACCGATTCGAGACGCTCGCCACGACCGCTGACGCGCACCGCGGCATCGCCGAGAAAAAACGGCACATCCGATCCGATCGCAGCGGCGAGTTCAATGAGTCGATTCGTGCCGAGCTTGCCCTCGTGCAGTTGGTCGAGCGCGCGCAAGGTCGCCGCTGCATCGCTGCTGCCACCGCCGAGTCCGGCACCATGCGGAATGGATTTTTTTAAATGAATCGCCACGTGGCATTCGGTTTTTGCCGCGGCTTCGTAAGCGCGCAGTGCCTTGATCACCAAGTTGCCTTCATCGCCGGGCACCGTTGGGTCATCGCAGGAAAATGAAAATTTTTCCGCCTCGGAAAATTCGAGTTCGTCGGCCAGTTGCGGCAAGCGCACCATCAGGCTCTCGATGTCATGATAGCCATCATCGCGCCGGCCGAGGACGCGCAGCGAAAGATTGAGTTTGGCTGGTGCCTGAATGCGATGGATCGTGCTCATGGCGATGAGTCTCTGACGATGAGTGCCATCATGCGCCCGGTTTTTCCGAGCTCTTTGCGATAGCTGTAATAGCGGCGCAAATCTGCCGCGGTGTTGAGCCCGCAGTCGATGAAATTTCCAAGGCCAAGC
>CAYQRP010000186.1:0-2837 GCA_964419815.1 uncultured Luteolibacter sp.
GGCCAGACCGCTCATGCCCGATCCCGCGACACCGATCAGGTGCACGCGCAACGGCTGCGCAGGGTTCATCAGGCGTTGACTGAGTTCGATCATGGATTGGAAAAAGTGGACTCGATCGCCGCGC
Organism: uncultured Luteolibacter sp.; assembly: GCA_964419815.1. GTDB lineage: Bacteria > Verrucomicrobiota > Verrucomicrobiia > Verrucomicrobiales > Akkermansiaceae > Luteolibacter. The sequence continues at coordinate 125 of CAYQRP010000186.1, forward strand.
AAACCCGCTCGGCGGCATCGGGAACGGCTAGCGATTGCGCGGCTGCCGCCATGCGCTTGGCGGCAGTGGGATCATTCAAAATCGAAAGCGCGAGCGCGGCGAGTTTTCCTTCATCGAGATCGCGCTCCTGCACGAGTTTGGCCGCACCCGCACGTTCGAACACCTCGGCATTGCGCGACTGGTGGTCGTCAGCCGCGTAAGGAAACGGCACGAGAATCGATGGCAGCCCGGCGATGGAAATTTCGGTGAGACTCGAAGCACCCGCACGGGAAATGATCAGATCGGCCACGGCATAAGCAGCGGGCATTTGATCGCAAAAACCGAGCACCCGATGATTGTCGCGCGCACCGGCAATCTGTGAAACACGATCGAAATCGAGCGCCCCCGCAATGTGCAAAATCTGAATGCCCTCTGGCAGTTTCACCACCGCTCCCGCGCAAAGTTCGTTCAAGCGCCGCGCGCCCTGACTTCCACCAGTCACCAGAATCGTCGTTTTTTGCGGATCCAATCCAAACCGCGCGGCCGCTTCCTCGCGCGTGGGACGCGACTTGATCTCGGGCCGCACCGGTGTGCCGGTCAACGCAGTCGGCCGACCGCCGAAGAAACTTTTCGCCGCATCCAGACCGAGAAACACCTGCGTGCAAAAACGGCTGGTCAGGACATTCGCCCGACCCGGACGCGCATTCGAGTCGTGCACAAAAGTTTTGAGTCCCAACTTGTGGCCGGCATAGACCGGTGGCAGCGAGGTGAAGCCACCCATGCCGAGCACCGCATCCGCGCCAAAGCTGCGAAGAATCGCGCGACAGCGGCGGATCGATCCCCAAAGTTTCCACAAAAATGGCAGCATCCGCAGCGAAAAGGTCGCGGGTTTGGCCACTGCCGGCACAGTCTCGAAGCGCAAATGCGGGTACTTTGCCGAGGCCTCGGCATCGACCTTTTTTTCGGAAATCAAGAGCCGAACCTCATGCCCCCGCGCCCGCAGTGCCTCGGCCACCGCGATGCCGGGAAACAAATGACCACCGGTGCCACCGCAGGCGATCAGGACTTTGAGGGATTGGGACACTGGAAAAATGCGTGAAAAACCGCGAAAATCCCGATCCGCGCGATTCGGGGTTTTCTTCCCCGTTTCCTAAACATTTCTTGATAATACGGCAATGCTCAAAAACACCGAATCGCCGAAAATTTTGTAAGACCCATTGTTTTAGAGCAGCACGTGGTCAAGCAGGGCGCTTTGCAGGGCGCAGTAGAATTGCGAACGCATGAAGGCCCCGCGCTTTTCCATGGGCAAACTCTCGATATCGACCCCCTCCCCCGGACCAAAATGATGACGGGCCTCAAGCGCCAAGCGGGCCTGATTCAGCGCCCCATACCAACGCTGGGCCTCCCGGGGAATGATCCACAAGGGACCCACTTCGCCTCGCGCCTCGCTGCGCGCGGTTTTGATGACCATTTTCACATAAGCCAACTCGGCCGCAAAGCCTTCCTCCAACTCCGGCACAACCCACTCGCTCCAATCGGCGGCCACTTGCTCATCGCCGATCGCATCGGCCAAACGATCGGCAAGCCCGCGATCGCAGGACGACGCGTCGAGGATGATCATGTTAAGCAACTGCCAGTCAGCCTCGCACTCCACATCGATCCGCAGACCGCCCATGACCGTTGGGGAAATTTTCATACCGACTTCTCGATCGATGCCTTCAACTGATGCGCCTGAAGTTGCTGCGCGTGCATTTCGGCGCGCTCGCGCTGACCGCTCCATACAACCGAACGCCCCAACTGGTGGACCTCCATCATGAGCTTCGCTGCCCGCTTCTCATCGTAGCCGAAAATTTTCATCAGCACCATGGTGACATAGCCCATGAGGTTCACCGGGTCGTCATGCACCACGACATTCCACGGCACATCAAGCTCGGTGCTTTGACGCGTCAATGTCAGTGTGTCGGAATCGGCCATTGGTTCAGGCTTCGGTGTTGGCAAGCGCGGGTGCCTCGATCCATTTTCCGTGTTCACGAATGAGGTCGATGAGGCGCTCGACCGCTTCATTTTCGGGGATGTTGAACTTCACCGGCGTCTTGCCGACATAGAGGTTGATCTTACCCGGTGCGCCGCCGACATAGCCGAAGTCGGCATCGGCCATTTCGCCGGGGCCGTTGACGATGCAGCCCATCACTGCGATGCGCACGCCCTTGAGGTGGCCAGTCGCCGCGCGGATTTTTTGAGTGGTCGATTGGAGGTTGAAAAGCGTGCGCCCGCAGCTCGGGCAGGCGACATAATCGGTTTTGAAAATACGGGTGCCGGCCGCTTGTAGGATGTTGTAGGCAAGGCGCATCGACTGACCCGGCGCGGTCTCGCCACGAACGAGCACCGCATCGCCAATGCCGTCGCAGAGGAGCGATCCGATATTGCGCGCGGCAGGCAAAAGTGCGTGCAGGAAATCGGTGTTTTCCGTCGGCACTTGCAACACATCCTTGAGCAGAATCGGATGCCGCGCATCGACTTTCGAAGCGAGCAGACGGAACGCGGCAATGACCTCCATTGCGCTGCCATCTGCCACCGTGACGAGGCAGGTCTCTGGCCTTGCATTCACCGCCGCCACAGCCGCGTCATCGGTCGGATCGATTTCAACCACGCCGGATTTTTCGACAATGATCTCCGGCTTGTAATCGCCCATCGAGGAAATCTTGTGGGCCAAGGCATTCCACTTTTCCTGCGT
>CAYQRP010000187.1:0-2825 GCA_964419815.1 uncultured Luteolibacter sp.
GGCATCGGGCGAGCTTGCCAAAAGCGCCGCTTGGGCACCCATCGCCTCGACGCAGAGCACGACCTGTGGTTGAGCGTATTGTGCGATCAGTTTTTGCAGCAATGCCGCGGTTTCGGCGCGTGGTGAATTCGAGTCATTGAAATGCGGCAAAAATGCAAAGCGTATGTCGGAATGCATTTCGCTGCCGGCGAGTGCGCGTGCTGCGGCAATGGTCGCGACGATGCCAGTGGCATTGGCTTCAATGCCCTTGGATCCGGCCCTGCTGTCGTAGGTGCTGACGACCCAAAGAGCGGGCTTTTTGGGATTTTTGGCGGGAAGTTCCGCCATCAGGATCGGCCACTGGGACGGGCCTTGTTTTTTCACGATCACATAGCCGGTATTGGTCGGCCCGAGCAGACCTTCGATCCATGCGGCCGTGCGGGTAAGATTTTTCGCGGGGCCATCGCCTGAAGGGTGGCGTTCACCGATCCACGCGGTGAGTTTGCGCAAATCATCGCCGATTTCCTTTGAAGTAATCGAACGTGAGAACTGGTTGCGCGGGCGTTGATCCTCGCCGGCTTCGGAAGTGACGCGGCGGTGGACGGCGAAGCCGGCCGACACGATCAGCCACAGCGGCAACAAAACAAGGGTGAGCGTGAGCCATTTCGGGCGGCCAGGTTGCGGGCTCATGGATGGCGTGGCTCGTTGGTGGGCTCTGATTCTTCCGCGTCATCGGCTTCGATTTCGCTTCTCATCTTTGGCGAGATGAAGGGGCGAACCATGCCGTAAATCAGGTAAAGGCTGAACAGTACGACCGGCATCACATAGCGGAACTGAACGGTGAAGAAAATGACGAGCACCGCAATGACGATGGCCCCGAGGTTGCCGCGGGTTTTCCAATCGACTTTCTTGAAGCTCGGGTAGCGGATGTTGCTGATCATCAAAAGCGAGAGTCCGAGCATTGCCCCGGCGAGCACATACTTCCACATTCGGAGTTCGTGGTCGTTCTGATAGAGGTCGACGAGAAGAAAGGTGATCGATGCGATGAAGCCGGCGGCCATAGGGATCGGGAGTCCGCGAAAATCGTTCGAGTCGCCGGGTTTTTTTGGCATGGCGGCGAGGCAGTTGAATTTTGCCAGACGCATGGCACCGCAAATCAGATAGATCAATGCGATCGCCCAACCGGCATTGCCGAGCGGAAAGAGCACCGCGCGCGAAAGCAACATGGCGGGAGCCATGCCGAAGGAGATGATGTCGGCGAGCGAATCGAACTCGCGGCCGAAGGGCGAGTCCTGTCCGCCAAGCCGTGCGAGACGGCCGTCGAGGAGATCGAAGAGGCAGGAACCGAAGATCAGCATGATCGCGTATTCGTAGTAGCGGTGCGAAATTTCGTAGTACTCCTTGGCCGAGAGCGGGGAGACGCCGGTGACTTTTTGAACCTCGATGAGACCTTTGAAGATCATGAGCACGGCAAAAAATCCGCAGGCGAGATTGCAGGCGGTCATGAGGTTGGGCAGGAAGTAGATCCTGGGTTCGTCGGGCTCGTTTTGCCGGGTCATGCGCCGGAATCTTTCACCGGAACGGGCGGATGAACAATGGAAAAGCGATGGGTTGCCGTGGTCGCGCGGGCTGGTATGGTGGCGCCGTGCGAGCGGAAGAATTGAATGTGGATTCGGCGATGGGTGACCTGATGGCGGCTTTGCCCGGGGCCAAGCGCGCGCTGTTTGCCCGCTACCATTTGGGCGGCTGCCAGAGTTGTGCGTTTTCCGACGGGGAAACCTTGGGTGAGCTTTGTGCCCGCTCGGAGCTGGATGCTCACGAGGTGTTGGCCCATTTGCTCGACAGCCATCGGCACGATCTTTCGATGCTGATCGAGCCCAAGCAGGCTCAGGAGAAACTGATGCAGTTTCGGCTCATCGATGTACGCACGCGCGAGGAGCATGAGGCGGTGAGGATTGAGCCATCGGAATTTCTCACCCAAGAGCTGCAACAGTCGGTCTTTTCGGGAGATCCGACGGCGAAGATTCTTTTGTACGATCACAGCGGCCGACATGTGCTCGATCAGGTCGCATGGTTTCGTGGGCATGGGCTGCATGAAACCTATGGGCTGCGTGGAGGCATTGACGCCTGGAGCCGTGAAATTGATTCCAAGATCCCGCGCTATCGGTTGGAAATGGACGATGGCGAATGAGCTTCGCGTGTTGTCGGGATTTTTCGAGAATTCTGATTGATGATTGACGCAGACGCCCGCTTCATCATTTTCGATATCAATGATCGCAAGACTTCGTGGCAAGGTGCTTGAGGCTTATCCAAACCGTTTGGTAGTGGATGTGCATGGGGTGGGTTATGAGGTCCTCGTGCCGCTTTCCACCTTCGACCGCTTGCACGCGGTTGAGGGACTTGAAGTAGATTTGCGGACGCATTTGCACATCCGCGAAACGGCGCACACGCTTTACGGCTTTGCGAGCGAGGAGGAGCGCGATGTGTTTTTGATGCTCATCGAGCGAGTGAGCGGGATCGGTCCGGCGATCGCCATGGCGGTGTTGAGTGGGCTTCCGGTGGCGCGATTCAAAAGCTGCGTGGTGGCGGGAAATGTTGCCGAGCTTTCAAGGATTAAGGGGCTGGGCAAAAAGACCGCCGAGCGGATTGTTTTGGAACTTAAGGATAAGGTTGGTGTGACCGATACCTGGCAGGACGCGGCGGCGGGGGCTGTCAGCCCCTCTGCGGCCGACGCCGAGCTGGCCCTGATCGCGCTCGGCTACAAGCAGGTCGATGCGCGCAAGGCGGTGCGCAAGGTGCTCGAAGAGGACGCCGGGGCGGCCGTCGAGGCGCTGGTGCGCGGGGCC
>CAYQRP010000188.1:0-2818 GCA_964419815.1 uncultured Luteolibacter sp.
CTCGCGCCCGCCTCTGCGAGTTCCGAGCGCTCGCCGCGGTTGAGCGCGACATGGGCGACGAAGTTTTGTCCCTTGAGCCGGTTGCGCGTGTAAACAAGGCCGTTGCTGCGGCTATCGACATAGGGATTGTCGATCTGCGCCGGGTCGCCGACGAGCACGAGCTTCGAGTCGCGCGACATGCGCGTGACGATGGTTTTGGCTTCCTGCGGCGTGAGTTGCTGCGCTTCGTCGAGGATGAAGAAACGATTCGGGATCGAGCGGCCGCGGATGTAGCACAGCGCTTCGATTTCGAGAATGCCCTGCTCCATGAGAATCTCGTAGGGCTTCTTGACGCTTGCAGGGTTGGGATTCGCATTTGCCTTCTGCTGCTTGCGGCGCGGACCGAGCGGTGTGCTCGGGCGCATGAGAAGATCGAGCGCATCGTGAATCGGTTGCAGCCACGGACGCATTTTTTCATCGAGCGATCCGGGAAGAAATCCAAGTTGCTCGCCCATCGACACCACTGGGCGACTGACCGTGATGCCGTTGTAGCGGCGGTTGAACATTTCGTGCAGACCCGCTGCGACCGCGACGAGCGTCTTGCCGGTGCCGGCGTGACCGTAGCAGGTGACGAGTGAAATTTCCGGATTGAGCAAGGCATCGATGAGGCAGCGCTGACCGAGGTTGAGCGGCTTGAGCGACTGACCGTCGGGAATTTTGAGCGCTTCGGGAAAATTGAGCCGTACGAAGCGTCCGTCCGCCACGCGCCGTGCGGGCATCGTTTGTTTCTCGCCGAATCCGAGCAGTACGTACTCGTTGATGACCACGCCCGCGCAACGTTCCTCGTCGAGCACGATCTCGCCCGCGCTTGCAAAGCGCTGAAGCTCGTTGGGATCGACCTCAATACGATGAACCTCGTAGTTCGAAACCTCGCGCAGATCGACCTTGTCGTTGAGGTAGTCCTGACACTCGATGCCGACCGCGCGGGCCTTGAGTTGCATGTTGATGTCCTTGGTGACGAGCACCACCGGCGCCGAGTTGTGCTGCATCAGCAGCAGGCATGCAGCGAGGATGCGGTGGTCGACGCGCTCGCGGTCGGGAAAGATGCGGTGAAAAAGATTGAGCTGCTCGGAGTTTTTCGGGCAGATCGCCGGATCGTAGATCACCATGCGCACCGTGCCGCCAAAGGGTGTGGCGACGCCGCGCGTGACTTTCTCCGAGCATGAAAACATCTCGGTGAGCCTGCGGTGCACGCGTCGTGCGTTGGCGCCGCGTTCGGTTTGCTCGGACTTAAACTTGTCGAGCTCGGCCAGCACATCCACCGGAATGCAAAGGTGGTTTTCCTTGAAGCGCTCGAGCGATGCCGGATCGTGCAGCAGCACGTTGGTATCGAGCACATAGTTTTTGACGATCTGCGAGGGAGCGGTGAGGCCGAAATCCTCGGGTTGTGAAAGCTTGGAAGAACTGCGCCGCGGTTTTTTCAGGCGGTCCGATACGCGGGGTTCTTCAAACAGGGCGCATTGCGATTCTTCTTCGGCTTGATGGATCATGGATAGGGAAGGGAGGGGAAAAGGACCTCGGTGGAGCGCGAAACATCGGCGGCCAGCCCGCAGACAGCATGCAAGGTGCCAAAACAACCGATCAAAACTCCGCCTGCTTTAATCAAGATAACATGACTATCGCGATATCCGTGAAAATGACAACCGCAATCTTTGAGCAAAACCTTATTGTAAAATTTATGAATACGAAGCCAGTTTTGTCATTTTTGACCGTTTCGTCGGCCACGCTTCGCTTGCTCTTCCGCGTGTCGGCTTGACGCCTCGCAAGCGGCGCGGCATTTTTCGCGGCAAATGAACATCTTGAAGCTCTCTTCCGCATGGGCCGCGCCGGTTTTTCTGGTGATTTTTGCCCTCAGTTCCTGCGGCCCATCGGGTCCCGCGCGCTCAGGCTACATGGCCGGGATCGGTCCGATCAAAAAACAAGCCAGCAACGGCCCCCACCATCCGCCGCCTGCCATCCCCGACGATGTTTCCTACTGGGATGGCGACGGCGTCCAAGGCAGCCCGCTCATCAAGATCAACCGCAGCCAGCAAAAGGCATTCTTTTACAAGGGCGGCGTGCTGGTCGGCGTGTCGCGGATTTCCAGTGGCAGCGAGGGTCACGACACCCCGCCGGGCAGCTACAAGATCACGCAAAAGAGCAAGGATCACAAATCCTCCATCTACGGCGTTTTCAAGGACAAGCAGACGGGCATGATGATCAACGACAACGTCGACATCCGCGTCGACAAGATCCCGCCGGGCGCGGTCTACTACGCCGCGCCGATGCCGAATTTCATGCGCTTCAAGGGCGGCATCGGCATGCACACCGGCTACCTGCCAGGGTACGCCGCTTCCCACGGCTGCATCCGCATGCCTCACCACATGTCAGAAAAGTTTTTTCAAAACGTCTCGGTCGGCACTCCGGTGATCGTTGAATAAACTCGGACCCGCGCCGTCGAAGCGTTCATGCTACCCGATCCCCGAACCCATATCGAAGTCAGCCCCGCCGAGGTTGCGAGCTGGATTCAACTTCCGCCGCAAGAGCGCCCGCGTCTCGTCGATTGCCGCGAGAAAGAGGAACTCGAGATTTGTCAGATTGTAGGCAACGAGTGGTTCCCGCTCAGCACTTTGGCCGAGACCCTCGATCGCCTCACCGCCGATACCGAGCGCGGCATCGTGGTTTACTGCCATCACGGCATGCGCTCACAACGGGCAGCGATGTTTCTGCGCTCACGCGGTGTGAAAAACGCCTTTTCGATGGCCGGCGGCATCGAGGCATGGACGGATCAAATCGATCC
>CAYQRP010000189.1:0-2812 GCA_964419815.1 uncultured Luteolibacter sp.
CCTACGGTTTTCCCGACCAGATGAGTTCGAAGTGATTGGGTGGATTTTCCGTTTGGCGGATGAGGCTGTTGGCGGTGAGGCCGAGCATGGGGTTGATGTCGCAGCCGAGGCATTCGAGCGCTTGGGCGGTCCAGACATTGCAGACGCGCGGGATGAAATAGCGGTGGGCGGACTCGAGTTGCACGCCCTTGCCCCAGCTTGAAGGGCGCACGACGATGGGTCGGCCATTTTCATCGGTGACCGAGCATTTGTTCAGGAAATCGGCGAGCGCGGGGCCTTTGTCGCGTGGGATGAGTTTGCGCCAAATGCGCTGGTGCGGCATCACTTCGGTGACATTCCAATTTGTCGGGATGAGTTCCATCACCGCCGGGGTCGGGGTGAAAATCACGCGCAGCAAATTCCAGGTCGAGCCGATGCCTTCGGGCGAGTAGGCATCGGTGTTGCCCCAGCTCATCGTGACAGACTTCGGATTGCCGAAATTCGGCGGCGGGACGAAGCCCGATTCGAGAAGCCAATCGTAGGGAAACACGAGGCCGGTGTGCCAATTGTCGGCCACCATCCAGATCAGCACATCGGGTTCCTTGTTTTGCGCTGCGGTGGCAGTGACGCTGACCGGCGCCTTTCTAGTGGGAATTTTTTGCGTCGGCAGTCGCAGGCTGCATGAGGCAAGCAAGGCCGCTGTCACAGCCGCGCATGCAAGCCTCAGTGCCGCGGATGTGCGTGACATCAGTCTTGGAGGAACGAGCAGATGTATTCGCAGATGCCGTCCTTGACGGTGATCGTGAAGCCGCTGTTGCCGGCGACATCGAATGAGGATCCTGCTTCGATGCTGAGAGTTTTGTCGGTGCCATCGAGCACGACTTCGCAATCGCCGGCGATGATTTCCATACGCTCGGGTGCGGCGGTGCCGAAATGGAATTTGCCGGGATAGATCAGGCCCAGAGTTTTGCGAGTGCCGTCGCCGAAGTGGACGGTGTGGGAAACGACGCGTCCCTCGAAGTAGACGTTGGCTTTGCTGTCGACGGTGACATTGCTGAATGAGGTCATGATGTGTGGATGTGTGGGGTGATCAATCGGTGGGGAGATCCGCTTTTTTCCATGCGTCGTATCCGCCGGAGAAAATTTTGACCGGGTGACCGTAGCCGGAAATGTGAATGGCGACGGAGCGTGCGTCGGGGCAGAACAGACCTGAGCAATAGACGATGATGGTCGAGCCGTTTGCGACAGCGGATTTGAGTCGTTCGTCCATTTCGGCAAGCGAGTTTTCGCAATCGGATTTTGGCAGGCTTTCGGCACCGGGGATGTGGCCGAGGTGAAACAGGTAGCCGGGTCGGGCATCGAAGATCAGCGCCTTGCCCGAGCTCTGGAGCGCGAACATTTCCTCGAGCGAGATCGAAGAAATTTCACCGCGGCCGTTCATGCGAACGGGTTTTTTGACCTTGGGTTTTTGGGATGCGGATTGATTGGAAATTTGCTGCGGCGGCTCATTGACCGATGCCTGCGGTTTTGGAGCGCAGGCCGTGTGGGCGAGCGCCAATGCGAGGGATGCGATGATGAGCGTGCGGCGGATCATTTCACGATGCGGATGAGTTCCACATCGAAGACCAGCGTGCCGGCAGGAGCGCCGGGTGGCGGATTTTCGCCGTAAGCCAGTTTCGCCGGAATCCAGAGTCGGCGTTTTTCGCCTTCGACCATCAGCTGCACCCCTTCGGTCCAACCGGGGATGACGCGGTTGAGCGGAAAGACGATCGTTTCGCCACGCATGACCGAGCTGTCGAAGAGCTGGCCGTCGGTGGTCCAGCCCGAGTAGTGAACCTCGACCTGATCGGTCGCTTTCGGGTGGGTCTCGCCTTTGCCTTTTTCGAGAACGCGCGAGGCGATGCCCGATTCGGTTTTTTCGGCGGAAGCGGGTGCGGCGGCCACATCCTCGGGAGTGGCGGGTGGTTTCGGTGCGGCCTTGATGCCGAGGAGCTCGACATCGAAAACAAGCAATCCACCGGGACGACCGCCGCCGGGATTTTCGCCGTAGGCGAGGTCGGCAGGAATCCAGAAGCGGCGTTTTTCACCTTCGACCATCAGTTGCAATCCTTCGGTCCAGCCCTTGATTACGCCGTTGAGCGGGAAGCTTGCAGGTTGACCGCGCCTTACCGAGCTGTCGAAAAGTTTGCCATCAGTGGTCCAGCCTGAGTAGTGGACGGTGACCGTGTCGGCGGGACCGGGGTGGGTGCTTCCTTTGCCTTTTGCGAGGACTTTCGAGCAGAGACCTGAAGCGGTTTTGTGGGCGTCGGCCGGGGCGGCCTTCACATCGGATGGGGTTTCAATCATGGTGTTGTCGGCGTGGGCGGTGAGGGTGAGCGCGAGGGCGGCCATGCAGCTGCCGGCGGCGGATCGGAAACGGAATGCGAGGCGCATGGGCCGGACGACAAACCATCGGGCGCAAGCTGTCAATGCTGCGGAGTGGTCGACGGATGGGTCAGCGCCGGGATGTCACTTCGGTGGTCTCGTTGCAGTAGGGGCAACGGAAGCGGTTTCTCAGCAGAATCTGCAATGCGACGCGGAGTCGGTAACTGCCGAAAAAGTTTTTCGCCTTGGTGTTTTTTGAGCAACCGATTCTCGACAGCACCATCGAGCGACAAAGCGGACACTGGCATGATGAGGAAATCATCAGCCGAAGGGGCAGCACCACCACGACAGAGGCTGCGAGCCAGAGCCCGATCACGGCAAGTTGCCGATCGTGGGTTGCAAAGGCGCAGCCATAAACCGCGACGATTGCGAGGATGAGCATTGATTTGAGACAAACCAATGCGGCTGA
>CAYQRP010000190.1:0-2810 GCA_964419815.1 uncultured Luteolibacter sp.
GAAAATGTTGTTGGCAAGGCAGATCAGGTCGTCCACCCTCACCACGTTTCCGCCCGAGAGGGCAAACCCATAAATCCTCCGAGTTTTTTTCATTCACAAAATCCTCCTAGTCCATGTCGAACTCATCCGAAGACAGCTGCTGCTCCCAAAAATCCTGCTGCAACAATTTGGCCCTCGTTTTTGCCTCACTGCTTCTGCGGTTGTGGCTGGCGATGCGGGCTCTCCAGACCGGCGTTGAAAAGTTTGCGGGCTCCAAGGCCTCGCAGGAAGCGGTCAACATCGACGGCTCCGCCAACAGCTACGGGCTCACCGCTTCGGCATCGGTCAAGCAGTACGCCATCGATAACTATCACGGCGTGCCCCAAGCACTGATGGAAAAATTCAAGGCCGAACCGCTGATGAGCGAAGTGATGCTGCGACTCTACGATCGGGTGCTGGGTCCGGCGCTGATCGTGCTCGGCATCACGATCCTTTTGGGCATTGCCAACCGCGCGTCACTTTTCCTGCTGGGCTTGCTCTACATCAGCCTCACTTGGGGGCTCATCCTCATCAAACAGGACGAGGGGGTCGCATGGCTCGGGGTACACATGATCATGGTCGTGATGGCACTCGGTTTGGCCGAGCACAACCGTTTCGCGCTCCTCAAAAAGTGGTAAGAGCATGAACAACGAAACCAGCATGATCAGTCGTCGCGATTTTATCGGCAAGGCAGCGGGCGGCATCGGCGCCGGTCTGGTGCTTGGCGCACCAAACATTTTGCGCGCGGCGCAAGGTGAGGCATCGGACAAAATCCATGTCGCGCTCGTTGGCTTTGGCAAGCAGGGCAAGGTCTTGCTTGATGCGATGTCGAACATCCCTGGGCTTCATTTCCAGGCGGTCTGCGACATCTGGGACTACAATCTCAAGGGCGGCATCGCCAAGGTGCGTGCGCTCCAAGGTCACACGCCCAAGGGCTATGCCGACATCGACGAGATGCTTGCGACGGAAAAGGGTCTTGATGCGGCGATCGTCGCGACGCCGGATTTCTGGCATTCGCCGCACACGGTGAAGTGCCTCGAAGCGGGCCTGCATGTGTACTGCGAAAAAATGATGGCCAACACCATCGATGCCGCACGCGATATGGTGCGTGCGATGGAAAAAACCGGCAAGCTCTGCCAGATCGGACACCAACGCCGCAGCAATCCGCGCTACCGCTACACGCTCGAACAACTCATCAAGGGCAAGAACATCTGCGGCCAGATCGTCAACATCAACGGCCAGTGGAACCGCGCGATTTCATCTTCGCAGGACATCGCCTTCAACCCGAAGCTGGCCATCAAGCCGGACATCCTCACCCGCTACGGATTCAAGGACATGCACCAGTTCATGAACTGGCGCACCTATCGCGATCTTTCGGGCGGCCCGATCTCCGACCTCGGCGCGCATCAGATCGACATTTTCAACTGGTTCCTCGGCGTCTCGCCCAAGTCGGTATTCGCCTCGGGCGGCAATGATTACTTCAAGACGCGCGAGCACTTCGACAATGTGATGACCATTTTCGATTACGAAACACCGCAGGGCGGAGTGCGCGCGTTTTATCAGGTGCTCACGACCACCAGCGCCGGCGGTGGCTACTACGAAAGTTTCATGGGCACCGAAGCGACGATCAACATTTCCGAGCGCTCGGCCTACACCAACATTTATCGCGAATCGAGCGCGCCATCGTGGGACGATCATGTGGCGCGAGGTTTTCTCAAGCGTCAGGCCGCGGCACCCAAGGCGCAGAGCGACGATGCGATCGCATCGTACGAATCGGCGGCACCCGAGGCTTATGCCTTGCCCGGAGACCTCTCAAAGCCACCGCACCAACCGCACCTCGAAAATTTCTTCGACGCCGTACGCGGCAAGGCTGCGCTCACCTGCGATGCCCGCCACGCCTTTGAAAGCGAAGCGCCGATTTACTGGGTCAACCCCTCGGCATTGAGCCGCGAACCAATCAATTTCACCGCCGAACATCTATCCGTCTGATCATGAAAAAACAACACATCGCCAGCACTGTTTTCACCATCGCCGCAATCGCTCTTGCCGGATGCGGAAAGAAGAACCCACAGGAAGAAGCCGCCGCAGTGAGTGAGGCGCCTTCAGCACCCGTCGCCAGTGGCGTGCCCTTGACCACCGTCTTGCCGCCCGAGCTGATCGAAGGCACACCCCAGCCGATGGATGTGCCGAACCTCGTGCAGGCCTTGACCAAGGCGCCTGAACTTCTCGTGCCCGAAGGCACCACGCTGCTTTCCAAAGGCAAGCCGGTGACCGGCAGCGAGGAGAGCCCGATGATTGGCGACCTCACGCTCATCACCGATGGCGACAAGGAGGCCGGCGAAGGCTACTATGTCGAGTTGTCCGGCGGACCCCAATGGGTGCAGATCGATCTCGAGCAGAGCGCTGAAATTGCCGCTGTGTGGGTTTGGCATTTCCACTCACAGAAGCGCGCCTACAACGATGTCGTCATCCAGATTTCCGACGATGCGGAGTTCAAAACCGGCGTGACCACCGTTTACAACAACGATTATGACGACTCGTTGAAGTTGGGAAAAGGATCGGACAATCCGTATGTTGAATCACGCTTCGGCCTGCTGGTCGATGCAAAGGGAGCCAAAGGCCGCTATGTGCGACTCCACAGCCAAGGCAATACCTCCAACGATTCGAATCACTACATCGAAGTGGAAGTCCACGGCAAAGCTCTCTGAGTCTAGCACCGTATTTTTCAAGTAAGCGGGCCTTTCAAAGAAAGGCCCGCTTTTTTGTTGGTTTCAAAGCGTTTCGCAATCACC
>CAYQRP010000191.1:0-2799 GCA_964419815.1 uncultured Luteolibacter sp.
GAGGTGCCTTGCGCAGTGGCACAGGCTGCCGATTGACGCGGATGCACGACGACGGTGGCAAGGCCGAGGTTCGTGCGGATGTCAGCCGCGATGGTCTTGAGATCGTCTTCCGATTCACCGCGCGCGGAAAAGCCAAGCTCGGCATGCACGCGCTGGGCCTCCTTAAGATTCAAGCCAAGGGTCACGCTGCCAAAGGCGCCGAAGCGTCCGATGATTTTCAACACCTCGAGCAGGTCCTCGCGCGAACGCTTTTCAGGATCGGCAAGGTCAAAGAAAAACACGCGGCCCTCACGCGCGGGCAAGGCTGGCAGCACTTCGCTGACAAGTGATTCGAGGATCGCGGTCATGTTTGGGATCATCGTCCAGTTCACCAGCGCGACGAGGTCTGAGCTCGCAAGCGTCTTGCGGAAATTTTCCGCACCCATCACCGCATCGATGGTCTCAAGCGTGATCGTGTCGAGACTTCTCAGCTGACCGAGCATGAGCTTGCCATCCTTGAACTCGGCCGCCGTCGTGATCGCCGGTTCGCACAGCGAAACAATCTCGGCCTTGCTGGCAAAATCGTGAAACACCGCGTGCAGCGAAGGCCTTCCCAAGGCGCCAACATAAGTGAGCTTCGTGCCAGCGGCGATCAACGCATAAGCCATGATCGGACCGTTGCCGCCCAACTTTTCCATCAGCGGATAAAACTCGATGTTGGTGCTCTTGCCAGCCGCTCCCGCAATGCGCTGCGCGAATTCGGTGATGGTTTCAATCGGCGTGAAGGCATCGCCTTGGCCGCTGCGCTGCGCCACCGGCTTGACGATCGTATCGACGAATCCGTCGAGACCGACGAGGGCCGACTTGGTGGCATTCTTGGCGCGGGCTTCGCGCAGGGCGGTGAGGGTGCGGGCTTTGAAGTTCATGCAGGTGCGGGGAAATCTCGTGGCGGCGAGTCTGCTCGCCGATTTTCCGATGGTCAAGGTCGCATGAAACAGTCCAGCCACTTGATGCAGAGCTCTCAAGATTCGTGAAATACCCGCGATGGGCGGTGTTGACTCGTCCTCGCCCGATGTGTTAGACGTGGCACGCATGAAACATTTGAGCAAATTGGCACTGGCGGGCAGCGTAGCCGTCATCGGGCTTGCGGCATGTGGCACCTCCAACGGGCCGACCGGTTTCGGCACGGCCGATCCGCTTCGCGCGCCAGGCTCGGATGTGTCTTCGCCTTCGATCGAAACCGAAGGCTTCAGCGCAGGTCAGTTCGTGCGGGCTGCGGTCGACAACACCGCATTTTATCTCAAACGCCCCAATGGCGATGCCGATGCCGACAAGCTCCTGCGCCGCGGCAGCTCCATGAAGGTGATCTCCACCAGCGGCAACTATCTGAAAGTCGAGCTCGACAGCGGCGAAGTCGGGTTTGTGCCACCCGTCATGGTCGAGGGCGGCGCCGATGGCGCAAACGCAAGCAGCGATTATCCAAGCAACCCGAACGAGATCCAACTTTACCCACCGCTTCCAAGCGGCACCGAAATGCTGCCACCCATCGGCCCGGGCGAACAACCGCCCGCAGGCGCGATCCCGACGGTCATCGAACCCGACGAGCCATCGCCCGCCAGCGCGCCACCAATCGCGCCCCCGGATCAAACTCCGCCGAATCCCGCTCCGACGACCAACTCGAAAGAACTCGAGGAAATGAAGAAAAAGGCCGAGGAGCTTGCGCCAAAAGATGCTGAAATACCGCCTTCGCAGTAAGGCCATTTGATTGACGCCGCTCACGCGCGATAGCGCTCGTAAGCCTCGACGATGCGCCCGACCACGGGGTGACGAATGATGTCCGCCTGCGAAAACCGCTGAAAGGCAATCCCCTCGACACCCTGCAAGGCATGCTCGGCCTCGGTCAAGCCCGAGCGAACACCCGGCTTGAGATCGACTTGGGAGCTATCGCCGGTGATGACCATTTTCGAGTCCTCGCCCAACCGCGTCAGCGCCATGAACATCTGCTCGCGCGTGGTGTTCTGCGCTTCATCGAGAATGACAAATGATCGCGACAGTGTCCGTCCGCGCATGAAGGCCAGCGGCGCGATTTCGATTGTGCCCTCTTCGAGATAGCGTTGACCCTCATCCGGATCGAGCATGTCGTGGATCGCATCGTAAAGCGGGCGCAGGTACGGCGCGACCTTTTCACGCAAATCGCCCGGCAAAAAACCCAACGCTTCGCCAGCTTCAACTGCGGGCCTTGTCAGCACGATCCGTTGCATCACCCGCCGCTTGAGCAACGTCAGCGCCATCGCCATGGCAAGATAGGTCTTGCCTGTCCCAGCCGGACCCAAACCAAACACCACATCATGGCCCTCAATCGCACGAATGTACTCCAACTGCGACGGCGTCTTCGGCATCACCGGCTTGCGGCCACGAGAGCCAACCAGCTTGACCTCTGCCAGTTGGTTGACGCCGATTTTTTCCGAACGCGCCGCCACATCGACCGCAAGATGAAAATCGCGCGCATCGATCCGCCCGCCCTTGCGCAGCGCCTGCTCAAGATCGGCAAAGGCCGCGCGCGCCGCCTCCAAGGCACCAGCCTCGCCTGCAAGCATCAACCATCCCTCACGCGTCACCGCTTTCACACCCAACACCGATTCAAGATAAGCGAGGTTTTTTG
Organism: uncultured Luteolibacter sp.; assembly: GCA_964419815.1. GTDB lineage: Bacteria > Verrucomicrobiota > Verrucomicrobiia > Verrucomicrobiales > Akkermansiaceae > Luteolibacter. The sequence goes on from CAYQRP010000191.1 coordinate 2,642, forward strand.
GATCGTTGGCAAAAAGCGCGTGCAGAAATTGCGGCGTATCGAATTCCAATTTGATCTCCGCAAGCGGGCTCTCATCTGTTGCCATCGTCGACAACTTCAACAGAGAAGCGGCGGGAGGTCAAATGACATGGTGCCGATCTCGCAGAAAGATTTTTCGA
>CAYQRP010000192.1:0-2790 GCA_964419815.1 uncultured Luteolibacter sp.
ACCCCGGCGGTCTCGGCGATCATCCGCGAGGGCGCGACCCAAAAACTCTACGATGTGATCACCGGCGGCAAGGCCGACGGCATGCAGTTCATGGACGAGTCGATCTGGACGAAACTCCGCGAGGGCATGATCTCGCCCGAGGAGGCCTACATGAAGTCGATCGACAAAACCCGCTTCAAACGCTTCCTGCCGGAAAACATGAGCCACCTTGGCGACGCTTCCGGCGAAAGCCCGATGAGCCACTGAGGCCCACACGGTCGATATCGCCCGTCCGCCGCTCTTGGGCGGGAAAACTTATCTGATTCCGCCTGTCTCCGGCGCTTGCAAGGCCATCATTCCCAGTGTATTCCCTGCGGCCCGGCGGATTTCTCCGCCTTACCCCCAGTGTCACATGATCAAGTGGATTCTTCAGAAAATCGTCGGCAGCAAGAACCAGCGCGAAGTGCGCCGCATTCGGCCGACGGTGGCCCGCATCAATGAAATCGAAGAAGCCCTGCAACGGGAACCCGAGGAAAAGTTGCGGGAAATGACCCGCATGTGGCAGTCCCACCTCGCCCGCTATCACGCGCTTGATGCACCACCGAAGCCAGCCATCGAACGGATGTCTGCCGAGGAACTTGCCGCCACCGCGCAAAATCTCGAAGCCCGCATCTCCCCACTCCGCAGCGAATTTTCCCAACTGCCCTCAGAGGTCGAAGCCAACGCCGAATCGATCGAGGCCGCCAAGTTGGCCTTCCACGAAGTCTCGGATCATTTCCCCAAAGCCCGCGCGAAATACCTCGAGCAGATTCTCCCCGAAGCCTATGCGGTCGTGAAAAATGCCGCACGCCGAATGTGCGGCACGACGATCACCGTCAACGATCATCCGATCCTTTGGGAAATGGTCCACTTCGATGTCCAGCTCATTGGCGGCATCGCCCTCCACCGTGGCATGATCGCCGAAATGCAAACCGGCGAAGGCAAAACCCTCGTCGCCACGCTGCCGGTTTACCTCAACGCCCTCACCGGCCTCGGCGTTCATATCGTTACGGTCAACGACTACCTCGCACGTCGCGACTCGGACTGGATGGGCGCGCTCTATCGTTTCCTCGGACTCAGCGTCGGCTGCATCCAAAACCAAATGCCGCCATGGGAGCGCCGCGAGGAATACGCCTGCGACATCACCTACGGCACCAACGCGGAGTTCGGCTTCGACTACCTTCGCGACAACGGCATGGCCTCGACCAAGGACGAACAAGTCCAACGCGGCCATTACATCGCCATCATCGACGAGGTCGACTCGATCCTCATCGACGAGGCCCGAACCCCCCTCATCATTTCCGGCCCCTCATCCCACTCGTCGCAGCAATACGACAAGTACAAACCCTCGGTCGAACAACTCGTCAAACGCCAGACACAACTCTGCAACGAAATCGCCAGCGAAGCGAAACAGCTTCTCGAGGCCGGCGATAAGGAAGGCGCCGGACGCGCACTCTACAAACTCAAGCTCGGCCAACCGCGCAACCGCCAACTGATGCGCTTCATGGAAGAGCCGGAGATGCGCCGCTTGCTCGAAAAGGCCGAACTTTCATTCCACCAGGACGCACAGAAGAAGGAACTCTTCGACCTGAAGGAGGAACTCTATTTCGTCATCGACGAGAAGAGCAACGACTCGGACCTGATGGAGATGGGCCGCAGTTTCCTATCACCCGGCGACCCCGATGCCTTCACCCTGCCCGACCTCGGCACGCTCTACGCCGACATCGACACGAACCGCGAGCTCAACGACGCACAGAAAGCCGCTGCCAAGGAGTCGCTTCAAATCCGCATGGATTCGCAGGCGGAAAAAATCCACAACATTTCCCAACTCCTCAAAGCCTACTGCGTTTTCGAAAAGGATGTGCAGTACGTCGTGAAGGACGAAAAGGTCGTCATCGTCGATGAAAATACCGGCCGCGAAATGCCCGGCCGCCGCTGGTCGGACGGACTCCATCAAGCGGTCGAGGCCAAGGAAGGCGTGGCCATCGAGAAGGAAACCCAAACCTTCGCGACCATCACGATCCAGAACTACTTCCGCCTTTACGAAAAGCTCGCAGGCATGACCGGTACCGCGGAAACCGAGGCCGCGGAGTTTCACGACATTTATCGACTCGATGTCCTTCCCATCCCCACCAACCGCCCGAACACCCGCGTCGATGAAAACGACCAGGTCTTCAAGACCCGCCGCGAAAAGTTCAATGCGGTGATCTCCAAAATCGAGGAAGCCCACGCAATCGGCCAACCCTGCCTCGTCGGCACCGCCTCCGTCGAATCCTCCGAAACGCTTTCGCGGATGCTCAAACGCGCGAAGATTCCGCACTCGGTTCTCAACGCGAAATTCCACGAACAAGAAGCGGAAATCGTTTCCCGCGCAGGCCACACCGGCGCAGTCACGGTCTCCACCAACATGGCAGGCCGCGGCACCGACATCAAACTCGCCCCCGGCGTTGCCGAACTCGGCGGACTCTTCGTGATCGGCACCGAACGCCACGAATCACGCCGCATCGACCGCCAGCTCCGCGGACGCTGCGCCCGCCAAGGTGACCCCGGCCGCTCGCAGTTCTTCATCTCGTTCGAGGATGACCTCATGCGCAACTTCGCCGCCGCTGACCGCATGACCGCAATGATGGAACGCTTCGGCATGAAGGAAGGCGAAGCGCTCGAACACTCGTGGCTCAACAAGTCGGTCGAGACCGCCCAGAAACGCGTCGAACAACGCAACTACACCTGGCGCAAACGCGTGCTCGATTTCGATGATGTGATGAACATGCA
>CAYQRP010000193.1:0-2751 GCA_964419815.1 uncultured Luteolibacter sp.
TTTTCTGTATGATTCTGTCAGGAAAGTGGCAATAAAGGCCACTTTCCTGCACAAATCGCGCAACCAATCTACGGCAATGCCGCGCCAAACCGCCCATCCTTCATCGTGATGATGCCTTTCGCTATTGAGTCGGCGCGGAAATTCGGGGAGAACTTCTGCGGATGAAAATTCTCGTTGTTGGCAAGGGTGGGCGTGAGCACGCGTTGGTGAGGGCGTTGTCGGAATCTCCGGGCAAGCCAGAGCTTTATTGTTTTCCTGGCAGTGATGCGATTGCGACATTGGCCAAGCCGGTTGCAGCGGACGGGCTTGAATCGTTGATCGCGTGGATGAAGTCGAATGGCATCGATCTATGCGTCGCGGGTGAGGAAAGTTATCTCGTGAAAGGCGAGGGGCTTGCGAACCTTTGCGCGAAAGAGGGCATCGCATGTTGGGGGCCGCCGAAGGAATCGGCGCAACTCGAAGCGAGCAAGGAATTTGCGAAAGAGTTTCTCGTGCGTCACAAGATTCCCACCGCGCGCGCGACAGCAACCGCGACGCTGGATGAAGCGGTGAAAGCGATCGCGGGGGAATACCCGACCGTGCTCAAGTTCGATGGCTTGGCGGCGGGCAAAGGTGTTGCGGTTTGTTTGAATGAAAACGAAGCGATGGACTTCCTCGATGAAGTCTTCACGCAGCAACGCTTTGGTCCGGGACGCGTGTTGGTCGAGCAATGCCTCACCGGTCCCGAGGTGTCGGTGTTTGCGGCGATCGTCGATGACCGATATCTGATTTTCACTCCTGCACGCGATTACAAGCGAGCGCAGGATGGCGACCTGGGGCCCAACACCGGTGGCATGGGCGCGGTGGCGAGCCGACAGTTGATATCGCCCGAGCTGATGCAAACCATCGAGAGCGAGATCGTGCGCCCGACGGTTGAGGGTCTGCGCCGCGAGGGTTTGCCGTATCGCGGATTTCTTTACTTCGGCCTCATGCTCACACCGAGCGGCCCGCAGGTCATCGAGTACAACTGCCGCTTCGGCGACCCCGAGTGTCAGGCTGTGATGCCTTTGGTGAAAGGGGATCTTGCCGGATTTTGTCATGCCGGTGCCAAGGGCGAACTGCGCGAAGATCTTTTGTCCTTCGACGAAGGTTGGAGCGTGTGTGTCGTACTGGCTTCTGCGGGCTACCCTGAAACTTCGCGTTCGGGCGATCGCATTTCCGGACTCGATGTTGCTGACGGTTGCCGGGTGTATCACGCCGGCACGCGACTCAATGCCAAGGGCGAGTGGGAAACCGCCGGCGGGCGCGTGCTTGCCGTGGTCTGCGGGGCAGAAACTCGGGAAAATGCAGTAAAAGCCGCGCATCTGGCCGCCGACGGAATTCGATTCGATGGCTTGCAACGCCGCCGAGATGTTGGCATTCTCCACTTCGGCAGCGATAATTCATGAGCGAGCAAATCCTCAGCGCCGACGAAATTGGGGCCGCCATCGGCCGCCTCGCCACGGCGATACGCGACAAGACCGCGGGTCAGCCGATTGCCTTGGTTGGGATCCGCAGCCGTGGCGATGAAGTGGCCAAGCGCCTGATCGATCTGCTGGCTGAGGACGATCGTGAGATTGCCTTTGGTGTACTCGACATTTCCCTCTACCGCGACGACTTCGAGCATCTGCGCGAAAATCCCGCGCTTCAGCAAAGCGATATTCCTTTTACCGTTGAGGATGCGCACATCATCCTCGTTGATGATGTCCTTTTCACCGGTCGTACGATCCGCGCCGCGCTCGATGCGCTATCGGATTATGGTCGTCCCGCCCGCATCGAATTGGCCGTGTTGGTTGATCGAGGTCACCGAGAAATGCCGATTTCTGCCGATTATGTAGGCATCGCCCTCGACACCCGCCGCCTCGACCATGTAAAGGTTTCCCTCGAAGAAAGTGACGGCCTTGATCAGGTCCGCGTCATTCAAAAGGATTCGCCATGAGCCTTCTGCCACAGCGCAAAAAGTCCGCCGAGGAGATTGCAGAACTCCGCGGCAACCTCGGCGTTCCTGCGCAAAGTTCTGACAACGAAACATCGGCGTTCGCCGATGCTACACCTCTGCCCAAGATTGATGCCGATGCTTTTGATCTGAAAAAGGTCGAGTTGCCCGTCGAGGATTTCTCATTTGTGCCGACGCTGGCAATTGATCCATCGGTCGACAATCCACCCGCTTTTGAAGCGGTTCCCGCACCGCCGTCCGAACCGGTGGCTGCCAAGCTCGTTGTCGATGAGCCCAAGCATGAACCCAAGTCTGCGTCCGTCGCACCGGTCTCGCATGAGCCGCAGGACATTGATGCGGATGGAAAAATCCCCAACCGCAAGCGCAGCACGGATGAAATTGAGCGTCTGCGCCGCCAAATTGCCATCGCGCAGGTCGAACAGGTCTACGATCCCCGCCTGCAAAAAGCCCATCCGCTGCTGGTCGCTATGGGTTACCTCCCGGTCTTGATTGGTGCTTCGATTGCCTATTTTTACGCTCAGCCAATCCAAGTGACGGCGCCATTTGTCGGGTTTTCCCTCCTTGTTGCCCTGTTCATTCTGATCCGCAAACCGATTTCGCGCCACCATGCGGGTTTCATTTTTGCGATTTGTTTTCTCGCAATCGCCTTCGGAACCCTTCACTACTTTCCCCAGCTCCAGCATGCCGCGTAAGGACCTGCTCGATATCTCATCACTCAGTCGCGAAGAAATCGACCATCTTCTTGACCAGTCTATCCCGTTCAAAGAGCTCTTCAC
>CAYQRP010000194.1:0-2743 GCA_964419815.1 uncultured Luteolibacter sp.
CCGGCGGGGGCTTTATTTTGATTTCAATGGTGTTCATTTGTCCAGTATGCATTTGCAGCCACTGGCAAAAAACCGCAGGCCGAATTCTGTTAGATCGGCCCTCGAAGTCACATCGCGCCCACTCGGTGCGCAACGAAGAGAGTTGCCGATTTCGGGCCGCAGCGTGCCGCGCGTTGACACCGCCCGCATGGGCATGACCAACGAAACGTTGAATTCTGACAAAGAGGTTGCCCGGCTCTGGACGACCAAAGATCTGGCCAAATTTCTCGGCTGTTCCGAGCGCCAGATTCCCCGCCTTCGCGACGAGGGAATGCCGACGGTGATGGTCGGATCGCTCGTCCGGTTTCTTCCGGGGCGCGTGGTGGCGTGGTTGGAGCAAAGGCGAAGCAGCAAACCAACCCTATGACCGATTTCCTGCGTCGGTCGGGCTGTGCCGGTGCGGGACCACTTCATGCAGCCAACTCGAAAAAACAATCAGACAAAAACAAATGAAACTATCCGCAACAGGACACAGCACCCCATTCGAAGCACACCCGGAGTACGACGGCCAAGCCGTCTGCGTGGATGTGACTCCGCTCAAGAAAACCCAATCAAGCTTCGGCGAGCGCGAAACCTTCCGCATCATTTTTGAAACGAAGGAACTTCGCCAGGACGGCAAGCCGTATCTCGTCTTCAGCCGCAGCTTCACTCCATCGCTGCATGAGAAGTCAGCGCTCCGTGCATTCTTGAAACAATGGATGGGTCGCGACCTCACCATCGCCGAGCAGAACGAGTTCGACACCGAGTCGCTCGTTGGTCGTCCGGCCCGCGTGTCGGTTGTCCACAGCGATTACAACGGCAACACCTATGCCAACATCGGCTTGATCCGACCCGACAAGTCAGGCGAACCGCTCAAGACCTCAGGTGGCTATGTCCGCCAAAGGGACCGCCAGAACAACGACGAGAAATTCAGATCGGCGTCCAACCGCGACGAGTCCCCCACCCCATCCGATTGGAGGCGCGTCAAAGTCCATGTGGGTCGCCACTCCGGAATCGACTTGGGTGAACTCGACCGCGAATCGGTGGAAGCCTTGGTCTCCAAGTGGCTGCCAGCCGCCCTTGAAAAAGAAAAGCCGCTCAAGGCGGACAGGGACCTCATCGCCGCGCTCCAGCAAGCACGCGAAGCTCTTGAGAGCAGTGAGGAGCAAGACGGCAACAACCCATTCTGATGAACCGGAAAGGCAAACACGATCATGCTCATCATCCCAAGAGAATCATCATCGCACTGGTATTTCCCGGACGGCACACCGCTCCACGAGGTACCACGTGCCGACGGCTCAGGCAGCAGGCCAACGAGCCTGCGTGACGCAAGAAAGCTCGGGCTCTACCCATCGGTCACCAATGTGCTCGCCATCCTTGCCAAGCCGGGTCTTGAGGCCTGGAAGCAAGAGCAGGCGATCTTGGCCGCCATCACCCTGCCGCGCAACGAGGACGAACCGATTGATGAGTTCGCTCGGCGCGTGGTCAATGACATGAATGGCGAAGTCAAGGCAGCGGCCGACAAAGGAAGTGCCGTGCATGCTGCGATTGAGGCCTATGCCCAAGGAGCTTGGCTGCCGGAAGACAAGGAAATCGCACAGCTCTTTGAGCCGGCACGCCAGTGGTTCGACAAGGAAGTGCTCACTGTCCATTCGGTCGAAACTGCAACCGCTCACCTTGAGTGGGGCTATGCCGGTCGAGTTGATCTGGTGGCCACCTTGAAGTCCACAGGTCGCCCCACGGTCATCGACTTCAAGACCCAAAAGACTCGTCGCAATAAGGACGGATCGTTCAAGCCGATCCTTCACGACACCTGGCCATTGCAACTCGAGGCGTATCGGCAGGCGCTTGCGTCGCGCGACAAGGGTTTGGCCGATGCGGCAATTGCCTCCGTGGTCATCGGCTCAACCGATCCCGTGCCGGTCGTGATGAAGGTCTGGGACGATGCCGACAAGCCGGGCTTTTTCCGGGCCTTCCTCGCCGCGCGCGATTTGTGGGTCTGGCAGAAAAACTACTGCCCGGTCAAGGACGCCCCAGAGCCCGATGACGAGCCACCAAGCGCAATGGTCCCCGCCTGATTTTCAACAACCAACACTAATCCCCACATCAATGATCCAATCCCCCTACCCCACCTCCGCCTATAACCGCTTCACCATCCAAGGGTTCAAGCAAAGACCAAACCGCCGTCGTCGCCGATGGCCGATGGTCACCATCTCGTTCCTCATCGGCCTGCTTGCAGGCTGGGTGATTCGCGGAGGAGGCGCGTGGCTGCCGTGAATTCAAGCATTGTGGCGCGAAGCCCGGCAGACCGATTCCTCGACCTCGCTGTCGCCGGTGAGAATGTGTTTCTCACTGGTGCGGCGGGATCAGGAAAAAGCCATGGCATTCGTGAATTCCTCAAACGCCATGGTGACACGCACGTGACGGCATCCACTGGTGTTGCCGCTCTCAATGTCGGTGGCATGACCGTTCATCGCTGGAGCGGCATGATGCTTGGCCCGAAAAAGGGTCAGGACTACGCCAAGTATTTCACGCAACTTGCTCGTGAGCGTAAGGCCAATGTGACGGGCGCATTCAACCGGGTGCGCAACTGCAAGCGCCTGGTGATTGATGAAATTTCGATGCTCGCGGGCAGCACGCTCGACTATCTCGAATACCATTGCCGAAGGATCCGTGACGACTCGAGGCCCTTTGGTGGCATCCAGGTAATCGGGACTGGGGATTT
>CAYQRP010000195.1:0-2726 GCA_964419815.1 uncultured Luteolibacter sp.
CCAAACACCCGGTTTGACAAGCCCCCGGATCGTCCACTAGCTTCCACGCCCCGGCCGCCTAAGGCCCCAAGCCACCTTTGCCATGAAGATCCTTGTCGAGAAGCAAGCCAATTGCACCGCCACCCTCCGCGTCGAAATCCCAGCGGACAAAGTCCAAAACGAGCGCCAAAAGGTCGCCCAGACCCTTGCCTTGAAGGCAAAAGTTCCGGGCTTCCGTCCAGGCAAAGCACCGCGGGCCGTCATCGAAAAACGCTTCAACAAGGAAATCGTTGCCGAGAGCCGTGAAACTCTAATCAACACCGCCCTCGACGAAGCGATCAAACAGGAGGATCTCAAGGTGCTCGATTTTGGCCGCGTGGAAAATCTTTCCGATGCCGTTGATGGCGGCCTTAGTTTCACCACCAAGCTCATGCTCGCGCCGGAAGTGAAACTGCCTGATTACAAAGGCATCAAGGTCACCGTGCCGAGCGCCGAGTTGCCCGAAGAAGATCTGCAAAGCCAACTCGATACCCTGCGCGAACGCTTCGCTGATTTCACTGATATCGAAGGCCGTGCGGCGGAAATGGGCGACTTTGCAGTGATCAACTACACCTCGACTGTCGACGGAAAACCCAGTGCCGAGGCTCTTGGAAAAAGTCTAGGTTACCTCGAAGGCCGCGAAGGCTTTTGGGTTCGCCTCGATGAGAAAACTTTCCTCCCCGGTTTTGCAGCCCAACTCATCGGCATGAAGCCGGGCGATCAACGAGACATCACCGTCACTCTGCCCGATGATTTTCCCGTCGAAGATCTGCGCAATCGCGAAATGGTTTTTGCCACAAGCCTCGGCGAACTCAAACAGTCTGTTTTGCCCGAGCTGAACGACGAACTTGCCGAACGCCTTGCGCCTGGCAAAACGCTCGCCGAAATCACCGAAATCATCCGCAGCAACATGGCTCAAGAGCGCAAGCGCCGCATCGATGACATGAAGGTCAACCAAATCGTCGCCCACTTCACCAATCAGGCCGATTTCGAGCTTCCCGAAGAACTTGTCGCCAGCGAAACGCAAAATCAGGCCGATGCCATGGTGCGCCGTGGCGTGCAATCGGGCGTCAGCGAAGATCAAATCCAGTCTCAACAAGAGGACATATTCGCCAACGCGAAACAGCAGGCAGTCTCGAACCTGCGCGCGAATTTCATCCTTCAGGAAATCGCCCGCGCCGAAAAAATCGCTGTCAGCGACAACGAAATTGTCAACCATCTGATTCAGCTCGCCGCCGCGAGAAAGGTCGCACCAAAAAAATTCATCAACGAAATGCGCCGCTCGGGCCGCATTCCTTCGATTCGCAGCTCGATGATCATCGGCAAGGCCATTGACTTCCTCGTCGAGCACGCCGATGTTGTGGAATCGGCGGAAGCCGCACTCACCGAAGCGTAAATATGACCATCAGCAAACCGACCGCCATGAGCACCTCCCCCCGCAACAGCTACTATGTACCCGTCGTCATCGAACAGGATGGTCGCGGCGAACGCTCGTTCGACATCTACTCGCGCCTGCTCAAGGACCGCATCATTTTCATCGGTACTCCGATCGATGACTTTGTGGCAAACTCGGTGATTGCCCAGTTGCTCTTCCTGCAGATGCAGGATCCGAAAAAGGACATCCACATTTACATCAACTCGCCGGGCGGATCGGTGACCGCCGGCCTTGCGATGTACGACACCATGCAATTTCTCACCTGCGATGTGAACACCTACTGCATCGGTATTGCCGCCTCGATGGGTTCCGTGCTTCTCACCGCAGGCACCAAGGGCAAGCGCTTCTGTCTGCCGAATTCCCATGTGATGATCCACCAAGTTTCCGGCGGAGCGCAAGGCACGGCATCCGATGTCGAGCGTACCATCGGTTTCATGTTCAACCTCAAGAAACGCCTCAACGGCATTCTTGCCAAGCACACAGGAAAGACCGTCGAGCAGGTGGAGCACGATTCGGACCGCGACAACTACATGACCGCCGAAGAATCGGTGGCCTACGGGCTCGTGGACAAAGTACTCGAAAGTCGCAAGCAACTTCCCGATGCCGTTGCAGCGCTAGCTGACGGCAAAAACGCTGAGAGCTAAGTCCCCAAACCCACCATCTCGATGGCCCGCGCCTCCAACCTCACCATGTGCTCGTTCTGCGGAAAGAGCCACTCGGAGGTGAAGAAACTCATCGCCGGTCCGGGCGTTTACATCTGCAACGAATGCGTTGGAGTCTGCTCCGACATCCTCGACAAGGAACTTCGTGGCAACCCTAAAAAAAGCAAAGGTAAGAGCGTCAAATCCGCCCTTGGCATTCCTTCGCCGGCGTCGATTCTCGAACATCTGAATTCATTTGTCATCGGTCAGGAGGAGGCGAAAAAAATCCTCTCGGTCGCGGTGTACAATCATTACCAACGCCTCAATCAGGATCAGGCCCGCCTCGGCGAAGAATTCAGGGATGTGGAAATCGAAAAATCCAACATCCTCCTGCTTGGTCCTACAGGATCCGGAAAAACCTTGCTCGCGCGCACACTCGCCCGTGTGCTCGATGTCCCCTTCTGCATCGTCGATGCCACCACGCTCACCGAAGCCGGCTATGTCGGCGAAGATGTGGAAAACATCATCCTGCGCCTCCTCCAAGCCGCCGACTTCGATGTCGCTCGCGCCGAACGCGGCATCATCTATGTCGACGAAATCGACAAGATCGGCCGCAAAACGGAAAATGTTTC
>CAYQRP010000196.1:0-2725 GCA_964419815.1 uncultured Luteolibacter sp.
CATCCGCTCGCCCACAAGATCGTCGGTTTCGGCATGATAACCTTCGGCAGCCTGCGCCGCGCGGGCCATGGTGTCCGGAGCCTCGATTTCGTGGGTGCTAATGCTCATGAATTGCCGCAGGAGTAAGCACCCAAAACCACCGACTTCGCAAGGGGATTGTGAAATTTTCTCACCCACGAACTCGCCTCGTCAAAGGGCCAATCATCGCCGCAAGCACCACCCACGCTATTTCCAACTCGCCATGTGCCGTCACCGTGCTTTGATGCCCTCCATGCGCAGCTACCTCATCATGACGATCCTCGGCAGCGATCGTCCCGGACTCGTCAACTCCCTCGCCGAAACCGTCGCCCGCCACGGCGGAAATTGGCTCGAATGCCGGATGACTCGACTTGCGGGACAATTTGCAGGCATCGTGCGTGTCGAGTGCCCTCACGAGCAAGTCGACGCTCTCTTGCTCGAGCTTCAATCTCCAAGCGGCGATCCCGGCCATCCGGGGCTCACCGTGCAAGCGGTCCGCGAATCCGTCGAAACATCGCAACCGCGTCAAACGATCGAAGTGGAAGTTGTCGGCAACGACCGCCCCGGCATCGTGCGCGAACTCACCGCCGCCATTGCCACCGCAGGTGCCAACATCGAGGAACTCACCACCAATCTCGAAAGCGCGCCGATGAGCGGTCATCCGATGTTCCGTGCCAAAGGCACCGTCTCGGTTCCTGAATCGGTCGCGATCGCCACGATCACCACCGCCATCGAAAAACTCGGCGGCGACCTCAGCGTCGATGTCACGACCTGATCCGTGTCAACCAATCAAAACGGCCACACCACGGGAATCAACAAGCAGGAAACAATCCAGCAGATCAGGTTGAGCGGAATGCCGACCTTCAGGAAATCGGTGAAACGAAATCCGCCCGGGCCGTAGACCATCATGTGAGTCTGATACCCCATCGGCAGGGCAAAGGCGCACGATGCGGCAACGGTCACTGCCATGATGAAAGGGCGCGCGCTGACATCCAACTCGGCCGCCAAGGTCACGACGATCGGAATCATCATCACCGCCGTGGCATTGTTGGACAACACCTCGGTGAGCAAGAGGGTGAGCAAAAACACCGACCACAACAATACGAGCGGAAGGTTTTCCGGTGCTACAAGTTGCTCGGCGAGGCCAACCAAACCTTTTGCCAACCACTCGGCCGTGCCGGTGTTCTGCATCGCCATTCCAAGTCCAAGCAATCCGTACAGCATCAGCAAAACCTGCCAATCAATGCTCGAATGCGCCTCGCGCGGGGTCATGACTTTCGTCCACAGCAAAAACAAAGCCCCCACCATGGCGGCATAATGGATCGGGATTCGCGGAATCCACGGGTAGATGCGGCTAAGCACATCACTCAAGGTCGCCACCAGCACCACCCCAGCCAAGGCAGAGGCGGAAAGCAGCATGTGCGAGCGTTTGTGATGACGCTCGACCGCAGGCGTGTGCGTCTCGGCTTTGTCGGTCATCACGAAGTCCCGCGTCGCCTCCAGTGCGTCGAGGTTGTTCTTTGCGGTGATGACCAACAGGGTGTCGCCAGCCTCCAGATCGAGTGTCGCAATGCGGTCGGTGATGTTTTGACCATTCCGGTGCACAGCAAGCACGACGCAGTTGTATTGCTGGCGGAAATCCGACTCGGCCAAGGAAACTCCGATCAGCGAAGAATCATCGCGAATGACCAATTCCGAAACGATGCCGTCGACTGTCGAAAGAAGTTCGGTGCCGATCGACGCGAAAAGATCCGCTGCCTTGGCCGCGCCACCGCGACGGCGGTGAAGGGCGACCAGAAAACGATCGTTTTTCTCCACCACGATTTCCGACAGGGATTGCATCACACGGGCGCCGCTGCGGCGAACCTCCATGATGTGAATACCCTCGGCGCGATTGCCCAAAAGCGTTTGAAAAAGCGGTTTTCCGATCATGTCGGAATCGCGACCCACCAGGAGATGGTAGAGCGGCGTCGTGCGGGATTCGATTTCCAAACTGCCGGTGATCGACGAGCGGGCGGTAATGAGCTTTGGCCCAAAAATCACCAGATATACGATGCCACTCAGCGCCAAAGGAATGCCAAGCGGCGCAAGCTCGAACATTGTCATCGGCTCGATCTTGAGATCGCGTAGCGCGCCATTCACCAGGAGGTTGGTCGAGGTGCCGATCAGCGTGCAGCAGCCACCAAGAATCGATGCGTAGGAAAGCGGCATCAACAGCCTCGAGGCGGCAATGTCCTTCGACCTCGCAAAACCAAGTGTCACGGGCAACAAAATCGCCACAATCGCCGTGTTGTTCATCCACGCGCTGAAAAACGCGGCCACCGCCGAAAAGGCCAAGATGGCCATGCGGGTATTTCCCGAAAGCCGGTCGCGAAGCAGCATGCCGATCCGGTCCACTGCCCCCGACTTCTCCAGGGCACCACCAATCACAAACAAGCAGGCAATCGTCAATGGCGCCTCATTCTTGAAAACATCCACCATGCTACCGGCATCCACCAAGCCGAGCGCCACCACCAAACACAGAATCGACAGCGCCAACACATCCGGCGCCGCCCACTCGCGAATGAACGCCACGAGGGTCAGCGCGATGACAGCCAAGGTCAGTGCAATTTCCAGTGTCATGTCGGGTTGGGAAACGCCGACCCCATGAACAGCCCCCGCCGCTTTGGCAAGTGCAAGTTTGACCACCAATGCCATCGCGACTTGC
>CAYQRP010000197.1:0-2713 GCA_964419815.1 uncultured Luteolibacter sp.
CGCCGTGAGATAAAATCCACCAACGCGTCACGGTTCCCCCGAAGATAATCGATCAGCTCAACCCGCCAAGGCTCACCATGTCGGTAGGCCGCCTCGGCCGCGTAATAGGAAAGCGCGTTGATCTCTGCCAGCGTGTGACCGCGCGCTGCCGAAAACCGACGACGCAACGAATCATCCGGCACTACGGCAAACGCATATCCAAGACCTGCGATGTTCCATGTCTTGCTCGGCGAAAGCAGAGCGATCACGCGCGATCGAAATTTTTCCGGCAGATTGAGTGCCGAGACATGCGGTGTTGCCGTTTCATCAAAAATCAAATCGCAGTGAATCTCATCCGAAACCAAAACCAGATCATGACGCTCACAAAAATCCGCGAGTCGCTCGATTTCTCCGCGCGTGAATACTCGGCCCAGCGGATTCTGCGGATTGCATAGCAAAAAAACTTTGAGGTCGGGCGTCACCGCGCGCTCCATCGCATCCCAATCAAAGCTCCAGCCGAGATCGGTCATCACATGATCGATGGTGATCAGTCTCGCGCCCGAATCCTGATGCACACCTATAAAGGGCGGATACACCGGCGTGCAGGTCATCACCGCCCCACCCGTGCAGAACGCCCTGACAGCGAGGGACAAAGCCGGCACCAAACCACCCAAATGAACAATGTGCTCGAGCGGAATTTCAACGCCACGCCTGATGCGCAGATAATCGAGCACCGCCTCGTTCAGGCCCGCATGCGGTTGAGCGTAGCCAAAAACGCCGTGATCCACGCGCCTGTGCAAAGCCTCAAGGATCACAGGCGCGGAGGCAAAATCCATGTCCGCCACCCAAAACGGATCCAGCTCCGGCCTGCGGTCATACTTGATGCAGCCCGTGCCCTTTCTTTCGATCCGATGGTCAAAATTTTCACTCATCCGCGCCCTTTGTCGCTGTTGGCGGCCTATTGATCAAGCTCCGGAATTCACGCCCGGCGCAGCCGCGGGGCTTGCAGTCGCATCATGCTTCAAGCATGTTTCGGGGGTGACGGACGTGACGGAAAACCGGCGTTGGAATGCGTATGCCTGCCCGGCATGCCGTCTGGTTTTCAAATTTCCAGACACCAGCGAAGAGCGCAACGCCTGTTGCCCGGCTTGTCATCAGGTGCTGCAAATCCCCGATCATCACAACCCAAGCGACCCGCCGCATGGCGATGTTTCGCCACCAAACGACAAGCCGGAAAGAGTCAGGAAACGCCGCAAGCGCAACCGAGCAAAAGACAGCCTTTCATGGGAAACGGAAAACAGCCCCAAGCTGGTGCGCAAAGGCCGACGCAAAAAAAAGCTGCCGATTTTCACCATCCTCGGAATTCTCGTCACACTTGTCCTATTTGCATGGCTGTTTCGAATGGAACTGCAAACCAGAACAATCCAAAACGAAAGATCAGCCCAAGCACCACCTGTCGCGACCGACAACCCTGCGCCCATAACACAAACACAGGAAATTCCCGCGGAGCCCGACAAAGCGCTGATCCAAATCACCCCGCAATTTATCTCCGAAGCGGGAGAGCTTGCCGCCAAATTTTTGTCGGCCCAGTCCGTTGAGGAACTCAGGAATCTGGTGCGAAATCCCGACATCACCATTCCGCGGATCATGAAACTCCATCCGGACGGCAGGATCGACATGGGCGGACTTGCCACATTCAACACAAACGATCAATTCATGAGGTCGGGCGAATTCACCTCGGTTTCGGTTCGCACGAAAAACTATGATGAGCGCACCATGGTTTTTGCCGAGACGACCGACGGTATCCGCATCGATTGGGAAAGTTGGGTTGGTTGGTGCGAAATGGCATGGGATGAATTCATGACCAGCAAACCAACCACCGGTACGCTGTTCAGGGTCAAGCTAGGCAAGACCAACTACTACAATTTCGATTTTTCCGACGACAAGAAGTGGAAATCCTACACTTTGCTCTCAAACGACGAAGAACATCAGATCTATGGCTATGTCGAGCTGGGCTCGCAGGCGGCGAAGGAAATCAACAATGCATTCGGGCCCGGAGATCTTTATTTCACGCTCTCGCTCAAGTTTCCTGAAAACGCAAAGTCCGACAACCAAGTCGTGATCGAGCGCGTGATCAGCAACGGATGGATCGCGCCCACTACCCCGCCACCATGAAACCGACTTCTTACGACAAGGCTTTGGAGCTCAACCTCGACCCCAAAATCTACGGCACGCTGGCCGAAATTGGCGCCGGTCAGGAAACTGCCAACTGGTTCTTTCGTGCATCAGGCACCGCAGGCCTCGTCGCCAAAACCATTTCGGCCTACGACATGACCATGAGCGACGAGATCTACGGCAAGACTGGCCGCTATGTCTCTGCAGAAAGGCTCACGGCCATGCTGCAGCACGAGTACGCGATCCTCCTCGACCGACTCGCGCCAAAACGCGGGCAGGACACGACATTTTTTTCCTTCTGCAACACCGTTCGCGCCCGCGGCTATCGCGATTCCGGCGAATGCCACGGCTGGCTCGGCATCCGCTTCCAAATCAAACCCGGTGATCCGCCATCGGACATCGTCATCCACATCAGGCTGCTCGATCAACGTGCGATCGACCAAATGGAAGCCCTCGGCATCGTCGGCCTCAATCTCATCTACGCCGCCTTCCGTCACCGCGGACACCTCAGCGAGTTTGCGGATTCACTCACCGACAATCTCACGGCAGGCAGGGTTGA
>CAYQRP010000198.1:0-2708 GCA_964419815.1 uncultured Luteolibacter sp.
TTCGCCGTGAGCATGGCGGCGGCGATGCCGAGGGCGTCGTAGGCGAGGTCGGTGACATCAACCCGATCAAAGCCATAGCCGAAGGCGATTTGAGCAAGCTCGATGGCGGCCGAGAGCATCACTGCCAACACGAGTGCCGGGCGCCAACCTGCGAGCCAGATCATGGCAAGGGTTGGCATCATGATGAGCAAGGCGTGCAAGAGCGGACGCAAGGGCGCGAGGTAGTGCTTGGCTTTGAGCAGAAGCCCGCCTTGCACCGGAATTTTGCCCAAGGCTTGCTCGGGCCCGGCAAAGGCAGGAGTGGTCGAAGCTTTCGCAGCGAGTTTGGCAGGCTCGGATGGATCCCCGCCATTCGCATCGGGCTGCATACTCGCATCGGCAGTCGGCGCAGCTTCCTTGATCACGAACGCATCACCAAAAGGACGCTGAATTTTCCATGGCCCGGGAACAACCGCCAGGGCGCCCATCGTCACAAAAATCGTGGCCGCGCCGATTGCGCGAGGCAGGGAAGTTTTTTGAATCGAGCGCACCAATGCTGCACTCCATGCGATCCATGCCGCAGCCAGCAGCCACCGACCGTAGAGCCACCATGCCGTTTCACGCAGCTCGCGCAGTTCGAGTTCTTGCAGCTCGAAGGCACCCGACACTCCCAAATTCTCGAGTCTCAAGACAGGCACCGCGCCACCCTTGGTGGCCGACACCACAAAATTTTCCCCTCCCACCAAATCGCCACGAATCGATGCGATGGCCTCGATCTTCGGCCCATCGTCACCAGGACGATGCCACTCGATCATCAACCTTCCATCCTCCCAAATCTGCTTGCCGGGCACGAGCCCGTCTCCTCGAAGTCGCAAACGCAGATGCAAAAATTTCACCTCTCCGCAGTTTGGCACGCCCATTCGATGAACCGGTTTCCGATCGGGCTCGTCGACTTCCAGTCGCAGCACGGGGCGATCCGCGCTTCCATGCCAACTCACTCCCGCGACTTTCTCGCTCGATTCAGCATCAAACCAATCGGACAGTCTGCTAATACGGGATTCGTCGGCGACCTCAAATCGATGCTGCCACAGCGGATAAATCAACCCGACCAACAAGGCAAAGGAAGTTGCCAAAACCACGGTCCGCATGAGCAACTAGCCTGATGCGCCAAATACGCTTGGCCAAGGGGTTTTTTGGTATCTCTTACGCCTTCAAAAATCGGGTTGGACCAACTGGAAACGAGCATTGCAAACAAGAGCAGATGAATGCAACTTCTCTCACCCCCCGACCGCCACCCCGCCCGTCCTTTTCATGATCAACAGCCGCAGCGAAAACGTTCGCGTACAGCTTCTCCAATTTGGTGACGCGCTGCTCATGTGGCTTGCGTTTTGGATCGGCTGGATCATCCGCAACGCATGGCGCGCCGAAACGGGAATGAGCGTCGACGATGCAAGCATGGGTGAATCCCTCAACTGGGTTCTCTACCTCGCCGTGCCCCTCACGCCATTGGTGCTCGAGCGGCTTGGATTTTACAATAACCTGAGAACCAAAAAAACAGGCACCTCGTGTCTGCAGATGTTCAAGGCCATCATGATCCTGCTGCTGATCGTTGGCATACTGGCCATTTTCACCAAACAGTTCGACACGCGCCGTTTGGTTTTCGGATCGGGTCTGCTTGCGAGTTTCCTGTTGATCATCATCCGCGACTGGGCGGTACGCAGCTGGTTCAAACGCAAGGCGCTCGACGAAGACAGCAAGGAAAATGTCGTGATCGCTGGTACTGGCGGCGAAATGCAGGAATTCCTCCATGGCTTGAGCAAGGAAGTCACCGCCACATGGCATGTCTCGCAACTTTTTGATTTGGAAACACACGGTGGCGACGATCTGTTTGAGCTGCTCAAAAAGGAATCCGTCGCCCGGGTAATTTTTGTCACCAAACAAACCGACTTCGAAAAGGTCTCGCGTGCCGTGGAAATTTGCGAGCTGCAAGGGGTCGAGGCATGGATCTCGGCCTCGTTCATCCGCGCGCAGATCGCAAGGCCGGTGTTCGACACGATCGGCAACAAACCGATGCTGGTGCTGCGCTCGACGCCAGAACTCTCTTGGGAGTTGATGCTCAAAGGAGCCTTCGACCGCGTCGCTGCCTTGCTCATCATTCTTTTCACGCTGCCGCTGTGGCTTGTCGCGATCATCGGCATCCGCATCCAAAGCCCGGGTACTTCGGCATTCTTCTCGCAGCTGCGTGCGGGCCGCTACGGTCGTCCCTTCCGCATGTGGAAGTTTCGCACGATGGTTTCGAATGCCGAAGAGTTGCTCGATAAAGTCAAAGAGGAACACGGCAATGAAATGAGTGGTCCGGTTTTCAAACTCAATCGTGACCCGCGCGTTTTTCCTTTCGGCGAATGGCTTCGCAAACTCAGCATCGACGAATTGCCGCAACTCCTCAATGTGGTCAAAGGCGACATGAGCCTCGTCGGCCCGCGACCCTTGCCCCTCTATGAGGTCGAGGCATTCTCGGAAATGACCCATCGCCGCCGACTCAGCGTCAAACCCGGCATCACTTGCGAATGGCAGGCGGGCGGACGCAACACGATCACCAGCTTCGACCAATGGGTCGAGATGGACCTCCGCTACATCGACAACTGGTCGCTCTGGCTGGATTTCAACATCCTCCTGCGAACCATCCCCGCCGTGCTTTTCCGAAAAGGAGCGAAGTAGGAAATTTCAAG
>CAYQRP010000199.1:0-2701 GCA_964419815.1 uncultured Luteolibacter sp.
GGCCGCGCGATGATGATCGTTTATTCGGACGACGAACTCTCGCGCTACATGCGCGAAGCGGTCACCGCCTCGCCCGAGCGCCCGGTGCTGGTCGACCGCTTCCTCGACAACGCGACCGAAGTCGATGTCGATTGCATCAGCGACGGCGAAACCTCGGTCGTTGGCGCGATCATGGAACACATCGAGCAGGCCGGCATTCACTCGGGCGACTCAGCCTGCGTGATCCCGGCCTTTTCGCTCAGCGATGCGATCAAAGCGGAGATCGTCCGCGCGGCAAAGGACCTCGCTCGCGAACTGAAGGTCATCGGCCTGATGAACATCCAGTTCGCCGTGAAGGACGAACAACTCTATGTCATCGAGGTGAACCCACGCGCTTCGCGCACCGTGCCATTCGTTTCGAAAGCCACCGGCGTGTCACTGGCGAAACTTGCCGCCAAGGTGATGCTCGGCCACAAACTCAAGGACCTCGGTTTCACCGAAACGATCGTGCCACCACATTTCTCGGTGAAAGAAGCGGTCTTCCCATGGAACCGCTTCCCAGGCATCGACATCGTACTCGGCCCGGAAATGAAATCGACCGGCGAAGTGATGGGCATCGACCGCGATTGGGGCATGGCCTACGCAAAGTCGCAAATCTCCGCCTTCAACCCGCTGCCGACCTCGGGCAATGTCTTTCTCTCGGTGTCCGATCGCGACAAGGACCGCGCGGTTGCCGTCGCACGCGATCTCGCTTCGCTTGGTTTCACGATTTACTCGACCGGTGGCACGCATCAGCGACTCAGCGATGAAGGCATTCCGTCGAATCGCCTCTTCAAACTCGCCGAGCAAGCGCGCCCGAATGTCATCGACATGATGAAAAACCGCGAGATCGACTTCGTGATCAACACGCCGAGCGGTCATGAGGCCCGCGCCGATGAAGTTCAAATCCGCGCCACCGCCATTGCGCAAAAAATTTCTCACGCGACCAACCTCGCCGCCGCCGAAGCCTCGGTGAAGGCGATTCGCTCGCTAAAAGAAAAGGAACTCGCGGTGCAGAGCATCCAAGAATACCACGCGTGACGCCCTGCAGGCATTGATTTGGGTGTGAATTTACGCTCACGAAGAAATAATGGGATTTAATCATTGATCCCAAATTCTTCATGGTTACGTTTGTACGTAATCAAAAAAATTATGAAGCAACTTCGTTCATCCACACTCGCCATTGTTGCTGTCATCAGCAGCGCCCTCACTTCATGCCAAAACCAAAGCGGTGGCGGTGCGCCAATCACACCGGGCATGGAACCGACTGTGCTCAACGCCAGTCCTTCCGAAGCGGCACAAACCCAGAGGCTCTGGGCCAATACATTGAATTCAATTTCACGCGCCAAACAAAGCCTCGAGGCGAACGACGCCAACGCCCAACACAATCTCAACTACGTCTTCGGCTCCAAGGACGAAGCTTGCCGTCAGGCAGTGCTCAAACACATCCGCCTCATGGACAACAAGGCCCGAAGCCGCAAGTACACGATCAGCCTCTTTGAAGGTGGCGTGGCCGGATTCGAAGGACGGATGTCGATCGCCGCTCACACCAGAAGTCAGGGAGGGGCTGCACTCAGCCTCAACAAGACGCAGATCAACGGTGGATTTCTCGCCCAAGGCGTGATTGCCCACGAGCTGAGCCACAATGCCGCCGGTACCGAAGACTTTGCCTACATCGAGCAATCAAGCTCCCGCAACAGCCGCGGATTCAACACCTCCATGGTGCAATATGTTTCCAACGGCCGCCTTGTGAACCTCGATATGGCCAAGCGCGTGCGCAATGCGGACAACTACTCGCTCTTCATTCAGCAATACTGAGTGATTCTGAATGATTCAGGCCACCAGGCTTCAGGTATCGTTTGCCATGAGGGGCGGAATTGTTATGCTCCGCGCCCCGGCCCAATCCGCCGGCCAAAGCAATGAATCCTCCTCATGTGGCGATCGTGGGCGCGACGGGTGCCGTCGGCGTTGAAATGCTCCTGTGTCTCGAACAGCGGAATTTCCCGCTGAGCGGACTCAAACTTCTCGCATCGGCACGTTCGGCCGGAAAACGCATGCAATTCCGCGGCAAGGAAATCGTGGTGGAGGAGCTCACCCACGAATCGTTTCACGATGTCGACATCGCGCTCTTCAGTGCAGGGGGCGGAATTTCCAAAGAATTCGGTCCCTCGGCTGCCGCCGCTGGCGCGGTGGTGATCGACAACTCGTCGGCTTTCCGCATGGATCCGGATGTTCCGCTCGTGGTTCCGGAAATCAATCCCGACGCCGCCAAGCATCGCCCGCGCAACATCATCGCCAATCCGAACTGCACGACGATCATTTCGCTGATGGCACTTGCACCGTTGCATGAAGCGTTCGGACTCGAATCGATCATCGCATCAAGCTACCAAGCGGTGTCAGGTTCCGGTGCCCAAGGCATCGCCGAACTTGAGGAACAAGTGAAAGCCATCGCCAACGAGCAACCCTTCACTCCCAAAGTTTATCCGCGCCAGATCGCCTTCAACGTGATCCCGCAGGTCGATGTCTTCACCGACAACGGCTACACCAAGGAAGAACTCAAAATGCTGCACGAAGGCCGCAAGATCATGAATTTGCCTGAGCTGAAAGTTTCCTGCACCTGCGTGCGCGTGCCGGTCTACCGCTCGCACTCGGTTTCGATCACCGCGAGCTTCAAGCGCCCGGT
>CAYQRP010000200.1:0-2692 GCA_964419815.1 uncultured Luteolibacter sp.
CGGATCACGGTTCAGGAATCGGCGGGCAGTACCACAAATACCGCGCCAAGATCCGCGAAGTTCACCGAGGGTCGGACGAGAGCTTCGGAATCCAGCGCGCCTTTTTCGACGGAGTCGATGGTTCCAAGAAGGATGTCGGCGCGGAAGACTCCTCCGCGACCGGATGTGAGAACGCGTTGTCCTTGTTGGACGGCGGCGTTGGGTGAGAGGAAACGGAGGCGCAGCAAGGCCTCGCCATCGGGTGTGCCGCGATGACCGCAGAGGATGCCGACTTCGGGCGAACCTTCGACGCGCGATGCGACTTGGCATTTTTCATCGGTGAGCAAGAGCACGGAGGAAATTTCGCCGCAGGGATTGGTGCGATCGACGATGCCGACGAGTCCGTCCTTGGAGAGAACCATCAAGTGCTTGCGCACGCCTGCGTTGGTGCCGGCATCAATCTCGACCGTTTGCCACCAAGTGGTGGGGTTGCGGCGCGTGACATTGGCGGCGATGACATGGAAGCCGGTGGATTGTTTGAAATCGAGTGCTTGGCGCAGCTCGCTGTTTTCCGCTTCGAGCGAGTGGAAGCGTGATTCGATGAGCTTGAGTCGGTCGAGTTCGCTGCGGGTTTGGCGAAGTTCGTTTTCGAGCACTTTCGCATTTTTTGTATCGCTCAGAAATTCGCGGGCGCGGACTTCGAGGGCGGATCCGGTGTGCAGAAACGGGGAAATGGCCGAGTAGTAAGTGGCTTGGATGCCGCGGACCACGCGATCGCTGCGCGTCAGCGCCCACAGGGCGCCGCCGAGGAAGAGCAGCAATGCGATGAGGTTGAGCGGCTTCATGGCCGGGTGGGATCCGAGCTGCCGCTCAACGCTCGGAGTTGGTGACCCTCTTGAGGAGGGTGAGTTCCTGAAGGGCTTTGCCGGTGCCCTCGGCCACGGCGCTGAGGGGGTCCTCGGCGATGTGAACGGGGAGGCCTGTTTCCTCTCGCAGGAGTCGGTCGAGCCCCTTGAGCAGGGCGCCACCACCCGCGAGCACGATGCCGCGATCGACGAGGTCGGCGGCAAGTTCCGGCGGGCAGCGTTCGAGAGTGGTGCGGACCGCATCGACAATGGCCCGGAGCGGATCGGCCATGGCTTCGCGGATTTCCTGTGAGGTGATGGTGATGGTTTTGGGCAGACCTGCGACGAGGTCGCGGCCTTTCACATCCATGGTGAGTTCTTTGGGAAGCGGCGCGGCAGAACCGAGGCGGATTTTGATTTCTTCGGAAGTGCGCTCGCCGATCATCAGGTTGTAAGCACGCTTCATGTATTGCGCGATCGACTCGTCGAGTTCGTCGCCGGCGGTGCGGACGCTGCCGGCGTAGACGATGCCGGAGAGCGAGATGAGTGCGACCTCGGTCGTGCCGCCGCCGATATCGACGATCATGTTGCCGGAAGCTTCCTGAACCGGGAGACCGACACCGATCGCGGCGGCCATGGGTTCTTCGATGAGGTAGACCTCACGTGCGCCGGCGTGTTCGGCGGATTCGCGCACGGCACGGCGTTCGACTTCGGTGATGACGGAAGGAATCGCGATGAGCACGCGCGGGTTGGAGCGGCGGCCTTTGTTCACTTTGCGGATGAAGTGGCGAAGCATCGCTTCGGTGACTTCGAAATCGGCAATCACGCCGTCCTTGAGCGGGCGGATCGCGACGATGTTGCCGGGAGTGCGGCCGAGCATGCGCTTGGCGTCGTCGCCGACGGCGAGAACTTCGTTGGTGCCGGACTTCACGGCGACGACCGAAGGCTCGCGCAGGACGATGCCGTGGTCCTTCACATTGATGAGCGTGTTGGCAGTGCCGAGGTCGATGCCGATGTCACTGGAGAACAGGCCGGAAAAAAGTTTTTTGAACATGGATGTCGGTGGAACGGGGGACGGATGCCCGAGGGAGCGGGGCTGAAAATGGAGGGAGGGTGGAGGCTTTGAATGAAGCGTGCCAGACTCAACTTTTCGCTGGGGGCGGTCAAGCCGGAATCCCGCTTGACCCGCCAAAAACCGCGGGTTTTGGCGGGGTTTTGTGGTGTCAGCCCTTGATTTCGAGAAGCATCTGCGGGTTGTTGGGGAACTTCTTGAGGAAGAACAGCAGGCGCTCCATCGCCTCGACCGGGCGGTGGCCGGAAAGGCCGCGGCGGATGAGGTGGATTTTGTGGAGCATGTGTTCGGGGATGAGGAGCTCTTCGCGGCGGGTGCCGGATTTGAAGATGTCGACTGCCGGGTAGATGTAGTTTTCGGCGATCTTGCGATCGAGCACGAGTTCCATGTTGCCGGTGCCTTTGAACTCCATGAAGATCGCTTCGTCGGCGCGGGAGTTCGTTTGGATGAGGGCGGTGGCGAGGATCGTGAGCGAGCCTCCGCCGCGGGTGTTGCGGGCGGCGGCGAAGAGTCGGCGCGGGACTTCGAGCGCGCCGATCGTGATGCCGCCGGAGCCGGTGCCGCGGCCGCGGTTGTTCATCGTGTTGTTGTAGGCGCGTGCGAGGCGGGTGATCGAATCCATCAGCAGGAACACATCCTTACCGGCCTCGACGAGGCGCTTGGCGCGTTCGATCGCGAGCTCGGCGATGCGGCAATGGTTGCGTGGCTGCTCGTCGTTCGAGCTTGCGTAAATTTCCGCGCCGGGGAGGGCGCGGCGGAATTCGGTGACTTCTTCCGGGCGTTCATCGACGAGCAG
>CAYQRP010000201.1:0-2643 GCA_964419815.1 uncultured Luteolibacter sp.
ACCTGCACGGTGCCGAGCTGCCAGTCGCGGCCGATCACATCTTTCACGACGAAGTCGATTTTCGGCCCGTAGAAGGCCGCTTCGCCGAGCTCTTCGGTGTAGGGCACGCCGAGGGTTTGGACGGCCTCGCGCAGGGCGGCTTCCGCCTTGTCCCAATTTTCCGGCGAGCCGACATACTTGTCGCTGGCAGGATCGCGGAGCGAGAGACGCACGCGGTAGTCGTGCATGCCGAGTGTGCTGAGAACTTTTTTCACCAGATCGAGACAACCGGTGACTTCGGCGGCGACTTGATCGGGTGTGCAGAAAAGGTGGGCATCGTCTTGGGTGAATCCGCGGACGCGGGTCATGCCGCCGAGCTCGCCCGATTGTTCCCAGCGATAAACCGTGCCGAATTCGGCAAGACGCACGGGGAGATCGCGGTACGAGTGATGATCGCTCGCAAAGATCTTGATGTGGTGCGGGCAGTTCATCGGCTTGAGCAGGTAGCCCTCGAAGTCGCCCTTCTCGAGACCGTTGATGAGTGAGGCGCAGGTGGCATCTTCGTCCGCGAGTTTTTCCAACACATCGCGCTCAGGGATCGCCGGGTACTGGCTTTCCTGATAGTAGGGGAAGTGGCCGGAGGTGCGGTAGAGGTCGAGCTTGCCGATGTGCGGGGTGAAGACTTGCGAGTAGCCTTGGCGGTCGAGTTCTTCGGTGATGAAATCCTGCAACGCGCGGCGGACGAGTGCGCCTTTCGGCTTCCAGAGGATCAGGCCTTGGCCGACCGCTTCGTCGATGTGGAAAAGCGCGAGCTCGCGTCCGAGGCGGCGGTGATCGCGTTTTTTGGCTTCCTCGAGTCGGTTGAGGTGTTCTTCCAAGAGCTCCTTGCTTTCGAAGGCTGTGCCGTAGAGGCGCTGAAGTTGCCCCTTTGATTCATCGCCCATGTAGAATGATGACGAGACGGACATCAGTTTTACATTTTTGCACTTTGAGGTGTAGCCAACGTGCGGGCCGGCGCAGAGGTCGATGAACTCACCATTTTGGAAACAGGAAATTTCCTCGCCCTCGGGGATCTTGTCGATCAGGTCGAGCTTGAAGCGTGAGGGGTTGCCGGGCCGCTCGCTGAGTCCGCCGAGGCGGCCGGACTGCGCCATCGATTTTGCTTCATCGCGTGAAATCGTGCGGCGTTCGAACTTCTGGTTTTCCTTGGCGATTTTTTTCATCTCCGCCTCGATTTTTTCGAAATCATCGGGCGTGAGGCGGTGCTTCATGTCGAAGTCATAATAGAAGCCGTTTTCGATCGGCGGACCGTAGGCAAATTGCGCGTCGGGCCAGATGCGCAGGATCGCGGTGGCCATGACATGCGCGCATGAGTGTCGCAGGCGCTCCAGGTCGGACATCTGCTGGCGTTCGTCGAGTGTCTTGCGTTCGTTCATGCGCCGACAGGGAAACCTTGCGGGCGGGAAATGATCAAGGCAAATGCGGTGCCACAAATGCGTTGAAGCGACCATTCAAGCATTCGGTGCCACTGTCGGCTTTGAATTTCGGTTTTCGGGATTATCCGCTTGAGCGACGGAGGCATGAGGGGCAGATTGGGCGCGTTCCCAGCGAGCCATGGTCAGCCCCTCCACCAACACCGTCCACTCCGCCTACGATTCCAAAATCGAGGGCAACGTGATTGTCACCCGCGTCGATGCCGCGATCAACTGGATGCGAAAAAACTCGCTGTGGCCGATGCCGATGGGCTTGGCCTGCTGCGCGATCGAGTTGATGGCCACCGCGTCGAGCCGTTTTGACATTTCGCGCTTCGGTATGGAGGTCATGCGCTTTTCGCCGCGCCAGAGCGATGTTCTGATCGTTTCCGGCACGGTGACTTACAAGATGGCGCTCGCGGTGAAGCGCATCTGGGATCAGATGCCTGAGCCGAAGTGGTGCCTTGCGATGGGTGCCTGTGCTTCGAGCGGTGGCATGTACCGCAGCTATGCGGTTCTGCAGGGCATCGACCGCTTGATCCCGGTGGACGTCTATGTTTCGGGTTGCCCGCCACGGCCTGAGGCCTTGATCGAGGGCCTGATGAAACTTCAAAAGAAAATCGAAGGCGAGGAGTCGACCGTGGCTCAGAAGAAGGCCCTGATTGAAGAAATTTCCTGATCCATTTTCCGACATGTCAGCAGCACAAGATATCGATCGTTTGCGCGAGTGGTTCGCGGAAAAAATTCTCGGCGTGAACGAATTTCGCGGCGAACACAGCGTGAATGTGGCACTGGATTCGGTGGTGGCGTTTTTGAGTCGCTGCCGCCGTGATCTCGGTTATGACCTTTTGCTCGATGTTTCCAGCGTCGACCATTTCGGCGATGACCCGCGCTTTGAGGTGGTTTACGAATTGGCAACGATCGATGACTCCAAGCACCTGCGCGTAAAGGTTGCAGTGGGCGAGGATGAAGAAGTCCCTTCGGTGGTCGGCATTTGGCCTGGTGCTGATTGGCATGAGCGCGAGGTGTGGGACATGATGGGCATTCGTTTTTCGGGTCATCCCAATCTCAAACGCATTCTCATGTGGGAGGGCTATCCGTTTTTCCCGCTGCGTAAGGACTTCCCGCTGGCGGGTCGTCCCTCGGAAATGCCGGATGTCGCGTTCACGGGCGTAGCTCCGCTTGAGGGCGG
>CAYQRP010000202.1:0-2641 GCA_964419815.1 uncultured Luteolibacter sp.
CACTACCTTGACACGGTAGGGGTCACTGGTTCGAACCCAGTATCGCGCACCATGCCTCGGACTCTTGCGACAACGCATTTTTGCTGAAATCCAGCTTCGCTCTACGATCATCGTTTTCCTTGCGGA
The DNA here is from genome assembly GCA_964419815.1 of uncultured Luteolibacter sp. GTDB lineage: Bacteria > Verrucomicrobiota > Verrucomicrobiia > Verrucomicrobiales > Akkermansiaceae > Luteolibacter. The sequence goes on from CAYQRP010000202.1 coordinate 127, forward strand.
CCACATTTGCCTGCGGTTTTATTTGGCATTGAACATCCCTTCATGCCTCTGACCCGCAGCACCGTTGATGCCAGTGAGCCGCCTACCTCGAAAGAGCTTGTGGCCTTGCTGCGTTTGCTCGACGACGACACACCCGAAGTACGCGAGCGGGTGGCGCAGCGCATGATGCGGTGTGGCGGTGATTTAAGCGATTGGCTGGCCTCCTTGCCGCATCAACTTTCCGGTAAGGAAAAATTGGTTCTCAGCCAAATGCTCGGGCCAGCTCGGCGTGAAACCCTGGAGCGCGAGTGGTCGGTGCCAAGCGGTGGCGCGGCAGCACTGACCGAGGATTGGGAGGCGCTTGAATCGATGCTGCGGCTGATCTCGGATTTTCTGCACGATGGCATCACGATGCGTCAGTCGCTTTCAGACGCCTTGGATTTGTTGGTCGAAGAGGCTTGGGAGCATCCGGTCGTTTCGGCCTGCGAACTTGGAAATTTTCTCTTCGGCAACGAACGCTTCGTCGTGGACGATGAAGCAGAGACGGATCCGCAAAACTTCGATCTCGCATGGGTCCTGGCCGAGGGTCGATCGCATTCGCTCGCGCTTTGCATGATCTTTTTGCTCGTCGGTCAACGCATGGAATTCGATGTCGAGATCGTCGATTATCCCGGGCGTTTTCTCTGCCGCATTCATGAGGATGGTCATCCCCTGATCGTCGATTGTGTCGATGGCGGGCAGATTCATCTGCAATCGGCCTTGTTGGTCGATGCGGACATCACGCGTGAAGGTCGCGAGCGCCTGCGGGGAAGTGTCGCGCCCGGCAGTCTTTTGTGTCATTGGCTCGACGGACTTACCGAAGCACTGTGCCATGCGGGCCGCGACGAGGATGCGGCCTTGATCCAGCGTTTGCGCGACACGCTGGACTGATGGCCGGCACAGGGTTCGATTGGAAAAATCGCGAAGTTTTCGGTTTCCACTCATCCGCAGGATTATGCAAAGTGCCTGTGTTGCCTGATGCCAGAGGGCAACGATCATCCAACCACCATCAGCCATGTCGACCGATCCCTTGCTTGAACTGCTTCGCCGCAAAGCCCGCTTCACCCATCAGGAGTTGGCCGATCTGCTTTCGCTCGACAAGGAGTCGGTGGCCAAGCGCGTGGCATCATGGGAAAAGGACGGCACGATTCTCGGATATCATGCGGTGATCGATCCCGTGTCGGCCGGTGACACGGCCGTATCGGCATTCATCGAGGTGAAAGTGACGCCCGAGCGAGGTGGTGGCTTCGATCGACTGGCGATGCGTATCGCGCGCTTTGATCAGGTGGTTTCGTGTTATCTTGCCAGTGGTGGCTACGATCTCATGGTGGTCGTCGAGGGCAATGATCTCCGCGATGTCGCCAGTTTTGTTTCTGAAAAACTCAGCTCGCTCGAGGGCGTGCTTTCGACCGCGACGCACTTCCGCCTCAAGACCTACAAGGAAAACGGATTCCTCTTTGAGCGTGACGCAAGCCCCGAGCGACTGGCTGTCGCGCCTTGATTATTTGGCAGACATGATCGCCTCGCGGATGGTTTTCGCGACGCGTTCGCTTTCCAATTCATTCTGGCAGCGCAGGTCGAGCGGGCACTTTGCCATGAGGCAGGGAGCACATTCGACATGGTGACGCAACACCGTGTGACGTTTTCCCAGAGGACGTTTCCAGTGGGGATCATTCGGCCCGAAAAGCACCATGCAGGTCGCGCCAAAATGTGAGGCAAGGTGCGGCATCGACCCATCGGCGCCGATGAGAAACCGATGATTTGAAAACAAAGCAAAGGCTTCATGCATCTCGACGATTTCCTCGCATTCGATTACGTCGCCCAGTGCAGCGGCCATTTGCATAGCCAGTTGCCTGCCCCCATTCGTGCGGATCAACAGCAGATTTTCTCCGGCGTCAACGAGACTTCGCACGAGGGTGAGCCATCGATCGAGCGGCCATTCGTGACTGCTGCCAAAGTCGGAGTCGGGGCACAGCAGAATTTGTCGGCTGCGTGATTCAGCAGGCGGGCCCAGCGGTGAGAAAAATTCCGGCAGATAACTTTCCACGCCCATGTGCATGGTGGTCTGAAGATAAAATCGCACGCGATGATCCGTCGCCGCTTCGTCGATGGCGATGGGCTGCGTGAGGATTTTTCTGAGCGGTTTGATGGCAGGTCCGATGCGCTTGTCGATCCTGGCGAGGCGTGCGGCATCGGCCGCGGGGGAGGCTTCCCAGATCAGGGCGCTGTGAAAATGTTTCGCTGCAAGATCCGCGGCAACCGTCTTGGCCTTGGACTTTGCCGGATGCGACATCACCTCAAGCCCCGCGATGCTTTGCCAGAATTCACGCATCTCCTCGGCGCAGAGAACGACCAGTTCATGCCCTGCCGCGATCAACGCCCTCACCGATGGCACCGAAAAACAGGCCTCATCCCAACGAGCGGGAGAAATGACGAGCAATGGGCCTTGGTGATCGGGCATGAGGGTGGTGTTCAAATGGAATCATCTTCTTCCCAT
>CAYQRP010000203.1:0-2624 GCA_964419815.1 uncultured Luteolibacter sp.
TTGGCAAGGTCGACTACCTCAGCGGCTTCAAGGAAAACGTGATCATGGGTCACCTCATTCCTGCAGGCACCGGATTCCCTTGCCATCGCGAATCGGAATTCGAGTTCACCGTCGAGGAGCCCGAGCCGATCGTTCAGACTGAAGAGTCGATCGAAGATCAGGAAGACATGGCCACCGCCTGATCCTGCGTCTTCACGCATCAAACATCATCCCACCCCCGGCTTGTCATCGCGCAGGCCGGGGGTGATTTTTTTGATCAGAAAAAGCTGCGTCGACGAGACAGGCAGATTGAAAAATTTTCACTCCTCAACCCCAAGTGATTCGGGAAGTTGACCTGTCGCTCCGCTGAGGCGCGGGTTGGCGTCCCACGCATCGCGCCTGCCGATGATGCGCAGGCCAAGGCGCTTGAAGGTTTCGCCGGGGCTGATCGCTGGCTGACCGGCCTGACGCAGCTTGTCGTGTGTTTCATCCGGCCGATAGTCCCAAGCAAAGAGCGGGCAGTTGTCGACCATGCCCTTGCGCGCGCTCCAGTTGCGAATCTCACCAAAGCGCATGTCGGCGATCCATGCGCCTTTGACGTGGTCGCGCGCGATCCACCACTCGTTGGAAAACCAGCGCAGTCTTTTCACCTCACGCGCATTGCCGAAATTTTCCACCACATGCGAATCCTTCGGATAAACAGTCCAACGCACGGGTGTGTTTTTCGATTCGAACACCGTGCGATAGCCGACCCAAAGCGAATCGCCGCAATCGGCCACCGATCGCCAGAGCAGGATGTTGAATGGGGTGGGGGCTTCCATGCGGCGGATGACTTGCGCATTACGCCGGTCGAGGTCGGCATCGAATCCGGCGGACGCGACCAATTTCATCGCAATGCTGAGCGCGGCATAGGCCGAGGCAATGCCGAGGCCCCAAGCGTTGATTCGGCTGCGCTGCGGTATTTGTTTCTTGGTGCGCAAAAATGCCAAGCGCGCCAGTGCGATCAACATTGGCAGCGTGAAGAGCGGATCGACGATGAAGAGATGGTTGAAGCCGATGCGTGCATCGGAAAAAGGCCACAGCACGAGCGTGCCGTAGACCGTGAAGCAATCGATGAGCACATGCGTGCTCCACACCGCGAAAACAAACCATGCGGCTCGCGCGCGACCGACCTTTTCCCTGCGCCATAGTTTTGCGAGCCATGGCGAGAGGAACCATGCGGCCGCGACCATGAGCAGCAGCGAATGGCTGGGGCCACGGTGCCACCAGAGTTTGCCCGCTGTGTCGAGAAACGGCGAGAGCACGATATCGAGATCGGGCAGCGTGCCGAAGGCAGCGCCCCACGCCAGCGCGCGGTTGCCAAGTTTTTTGCCAAGAAACAACTCGCCAACGGCGGCGCCCAAAACTGCCTGCGTGATCGAATCCACGACCCGAGCTTGGTGGAAATTCGCGCCGCGCGAAACCCAAATCGCATCACTCGGCTTGACCTCGCCCGCAGGTCGGGCGGATGTTTGCCGGCGATGAATGACAACACCCGTCCGTTTTCCAGTCTGATGCTTGATGGTCCCGACCGTGCGCCAAGCCGCGCGATGCTTTATGCGGTCGGATTTCAAAAAGAGGATTTTTCCAAACCGCACATCGGCATCGCATCGACCTGGAGCGAAGTGACGCCGTGCAACGTGCACATCGACAAGCTCGCGCGCGAATCATGCAAGGGCGTGGACGCGGCGGGCGGCAAGGGGGTAATCTTCAACACCATTACGATTTCCGACGGCATCTCGATGGGTACCGAAGGCATGAAGTACTCGCTTGTTTCGCGTGAGGTCATTGCCGACTCGATCGAGACGGTGGTCGGCTGCGAAGGGATGGACGGCTTTGTGGCGATCGGCGGATGCGACAAAAACATGCCGGCCTGCGTGATGGCGATGGCGCGGATGAACCGTCCGTCGGTGTTTGTTTACGGCGGCACGATTCTGCCGGGTTGCGCGACGCTGAAGGGGGAGAAAAAAGATCTCGATATCGTTTCGGTGTTTGAAGCGGTGGGCAAACATGCCAACGGCGAGTACTCTGATGCCGAGCTCGAAACGGTCGAGTCCTGCGCGATTCCGGGTCCGGGTTCCTGCGGCGGGATGTACACCGCCAACACGATGGCCAGTGCGATCGAGGCGCTCGGACTTTCGCTGCCCAACAGCTCGGCGCAAGCGGCCGTCTCCGACGACAAGATGCGCGACTGCTTCGATGCGGGCGCGGCGGTGTTGAACCTCATCAAGCTCGGCATCAAGCCGCGCGACATTCTCACCAAAGAAGCATTCGAAAACGCCATTACCGTGCTGATCGCTCTCGGCGGATCGACCAACGCGGCGCTGCATCTGCCGGCGATGGCGCACGCTGCGGGCATCGATATCACGCTCGATGATTTCGAACGCATCGGCAAGCGCGTGCCGGTGCTCGCCGACCTCAAGCCCTCCGGCAAATATGTCATGGCCGACCTCGTTCGCATCGGCGGCACCGTGCCATTGATGAAGATGCTGTTGGATGCTGGTCTGTTGCACGGCGATTGCATGACCGTGACCGGCCGCACGATGCGCGAGAATCTTGAGAAACTCGCCAAGCCCTATCCCGAGGGTCAGCAGGTCATTCGCCCC
>CAYQRP010000204.1:0-2621 GCA_964419815.1 uncultured Luteolibacter sp.
AATGACACGATCGGGTGATCACCGACCCACGTGAAAAAGATCATTTACTCGCCATCTGCTTTCAGCAGCGGACGCAGCTGCACGGCCACGCGCTTGCTGATTTGCTGCGATGCCTCTTCGGTCGGGTGGTAAATGGTGTCAAAAAAATCATCTTTCGGTAGCAGGCTATCGCGCAAAGTGCCGATCACTTGGATTTGAATATTCGAATAAAAACTTCTCAGCTGAGACTCGGTGCCATCAACCATCGCTTTTTCATAAGCCGGCCGATCAATCATATTGGGAAATCCCGCAAGGACCCTCACACCTCTCGCATCGGCCCAGCGCTTGAAATCTGAAATTAGCGTCAAACCCTCTTCTTCAAGTGTCAGGCCTTCGCGCAAAACCTCGCAAAGCCGCTGATCTCGGTCTTCAGCCTGCTGTGGGCGCCGCACCGCAAGGTGTCCGCTCATGTCGCCGTGAGGGCTGATCCATGCCGCTTCGTATGGATTGTAATCCGATCCGCTCATCAATGGCTTGGGAAACCATCTGCCCTTGATCCCCTCCCAAATCCGGTCGGGCGGAGTCATCAGCGCGATCTCAAGCTGGTCGAAAAAAGGAAGCTCAAGATAATGCTTAGCACCGCGCGAAAGCATGAAATCGAGGTAAGTGATCGCGGCCCAATCACGACGGTTTTTTTCGCCATAGTTCAACAACTCGTATTCTGGAAATAAAACAACCGTGTCACCTTCGCGAAGCATTTTCTTCCCTTCACGCAGGATGGCCTCCATGCCGAGACCGGCATGAAGCCCGCCATTCACGACCGGAACAGCAAGCTCGGACTCAAGCATCGATGCTTTCAGCCCGAACAAAGTGGCCGAACCGCCAAGCAGGAGGATTTTCGGTTTTGATATGGCGTCCGCAGCACGGAGTTTGCGATCGATCAACTCAGCTATCCATGCGGATGAGGCGGTCGGAACACCAAGCTGATGTCTGACGCAAAACATGAAAATGAAAAGCCCGACTGCGAAACCAAGCGGAATCGCACAAAGGAATTTTTTAGGACACCCCATGCAGCATCAAAAATTGTAATAAATGAACGGGCTGGGTGCCGCCGAGAATTTTGAATAAAGAAAAGCTGCAAAGAAGATTCCTGCGGCAAACCCATGGATCACGCTAAGTCGCGAAGATGTGGGCGGCTCCAGCGGGATGTTTCCCAGATCATAGCGATGCTGTGGAACAATCAACTGCCGGCTGTTGGGCATGAACGTCGCGATGCCCATGAGTACTAACAGATGCATGCACATCCAAAACCAGCCGATCTGCGGATTAGGCAATGCCACGCCACTGATGATTTCTCCGAAGAAGGGCAACGGCTCCAGCCAGGCGGCCCAGCGATGAGGAATCGACAAGCCGTCAAAGCCAAGCATGGCATGCGAAATTTTCAGAGCGGAAGAAACATCAGGAGCGCGAAAAAAAACCCAAGCAAACATGACCGCCGCCATAGTGACGCCCCATGCGAACAACGACCACAGCCAGCCGCGCGGATTGCATCCCAGAAATGACATCAAGTTTCGCCAAGACAGATGCGTCACCAGATAAAATCCGTGAAGTGCACCCCAAACCACAAAGGTCCACCCGGCACCGTGCCACAAACCGCTGATCAAAAAAACCAATAGAATGTTGCGGGCCTGAAGCCACCTCCCGTCGCGGTTTCCGCCCAGTGGAATGTAAAGATAATCTCGAAAAAAACGCGTGAGACTCATATGCCAACGCTTCCAGAAGTCGCTGATATTCAATGCTTTGTAAGGAGATTCAAAATTGGATGGAAAGCCGATGGCAAACATGACCGCAAGGCCGATGGCCATGTCGGAATAGCCCGAAAAATCAAAGTAAATCTGCAGACCGTAAGCAAATGCTCCGATCCACGCGCTGAACCATGACAGAACCTGACCTTCGGAAACTTGACCGAATATCCAGTCGGCATGCGCACCCGCGGGATCAGCGAGCAGGGTTTTTTTGTAGAGCCCGATCATGAAGATCGCCGCTCCGCTCGCCATGCAGGCCCAATCGGGTTTCAGCAATCGTGTGGCAAATTGCGGAACCATTTCCGAATGGCGCACAACAGGTCCAGCAATCAGGTGAGGGAAAAAAACCACAAACAGGCAGTAATCAATGAAGCCGCAACGAACCCGAGGGGTTCTCGCCACATCGATCAGGTACCCGATCTGGGTGAATGTGTAGAATGAAATTGCCAGCGGCAGTATGAGCGGAGGCAGATCGACCGACACGCCGATGAGGCTCCCGATACTTTCCCTGAACATGTTGGAATATTTGAAGTGAAACAACAAAAGCAAATTGGCGCCGATACCCGTCATCGCCACGTGCCAATGCCGTTTTCTTCCCGCCTGATTTCCCACCCACTCGGCAAGCGAGTGGTTCACCACCATCGAAACCATCAGCAGCAGCGCGCACCAAATGGAGAACCAGGCATAAAAAACCAGTGAAGCGGCAATCAAAAAAAGTTTTCTTCCAAGCACCGCATGAACCGGAATCATATGAAATCCGGCTATGGTAAGCGGTAGGAAGAACAACAGAAATTCCCATGAGGTGAAATGCATGACGGGAAAAAATTGAAGCTTAGA
>CAYQRP010000205.1:0-2619 GCA_964419815.1 uncultured Luteolibacter sp.
TCGCGGCGCACGATCATGCAGATTTTGGCGTGGGTTTTGAGGCCTTTTACGCCGTAAACGATTTGTGCTCCGGCACGCTGAAGTTCGTCGGCGCGGTCGAGGTTTCGTGCCTCGTCGAAGCGCGCCTTGAGTTCGACAAGAGCGGTGACATGCTTGCCGTTTTCCGCCGCCTTGATCAGTGCGTTGATGATGCGGGATTTTTTGGCGGTGCGGTAGAGAACTTGCTTGATGGCGATGACATCCGGATCGCTGGCGGCCTCTTCGATCAAGCGAAGGACTGGATCGAATGATTCGTAGGGGTGAAAAAGCATCAGATCTCCAGAAGCAATCGTTTCAAACATCGATGAGCCTGGGGTCATCGATGGCGAGCTTTGGCCGGGCCAGTCAGCATCGCGCAGGTGGTCGAAGTCGGCGATGGAAACCAGTTCCATGAACGAGGCGAGACCGGGAGGTCCAGCGATGCGGTAGATTTCGGCGGTGCCTGCGGAGGTGACCTGTTGGATCATGCGCGCCAGGTCTTTTGGCGCGTCGGCGCGGATCTCGAGGCGTACCGTATCGGCAAAACGGCGGGCACTGAGAATTTCCTCCATTTCATCGGCAAGGTCGATCGCATCTTCTTCTTGCACGGCGATGTCACCGTTGCGGGTGACGCGGAATGCGGTGGTTGCAGCGACTTTTTCACCGGGAAAAAGCTGCTCGGCGTGGGCGGCGACGAGGTCCTCGGCGAGCACAAAGGCGAAGGTGTTGGGTCCGGCACTGATCGGCACAAGGCGGTTGACCGAATCGGGAATGGTAATGAGTGCGAAGCGGGAAGTTTCGTTTTCGGAGTCGATTAAGCGGCATGCGATGACCATTTGCAGTGCGGGCACGGCGGGTGCTTGATCATTCAGGTCGATGGCAAGTGGCGTGAGCAGTGGTGAGATTTGATCTTCAAAAGCGTTGAGCGCTTGGGCGGCCTGTTCGTGGTTCAGGTCGGCCATCTCGAGTGCGAGGATGCCTGCCTTGCGCAGTTCGGGGATGAGCGATTGGTTGAAGAGCGTGTATTGCTCGTCGCTCATGCGCAGGATTCGTTGACGCAGGGCGCTGAGATTGGCGCTGGGCGTGAGGCCGGATAGATCGGGCTTTTTGATGCCACCGCGTTTCATCGCCGTGAGCCCACCGATGCGTACTTGGAAAAACTCGTCGAGATTCGAAGCGGTGATCGCGAGGAACTTCACGCGTTCAAGCAGCGGCAAATCTTCGCGTTGAGCTTCGTTGAGTACGCGTTGGTTGAATTCGACCCAGGAAAGTTCGCGGTTGATGTAGGGGATGGGCATGGAATGAGTGAAGTGGCGATGGATTTCAAATTTCCTCGTCGATCGTGACGCTTAAGCCGAAGACTTGCTCGAAGAGGTCGGCCTTGGAGGTCATCGCGAGGCGCTCCACTGCGGCATCCGCGAGGCCGGGCAGGCGAATGCGAATCCGTTTTTCTTCGCGGTGAATTTCGATTTGCGAGACGCGCTGGGCGTGGGTGCGTTCGAGCGCGTCGGCGACGCGCAAAAGTGCGGCGAGTTTGCAAACGCGGATGCGCTCTTCGGTATCGAGTGCGGCATAGCCCGGGTGATCGAGGCTCGGGCAGGCGTGGCGGTGGTAACGGGCGATTTGTGCGACGATGGCGACATCGGCGCGATCGAGGCCGAAGATTTCCGAGTTGAGGATCAGGTATTCCGAGTGCTTGTGATGAGCGCGCGGGCTCACATAAGTGCCGACTTCGTGCAGGATGGAGGCAACCTGAAGCAGGAGGGCATCGTGAGCGGTGAGCTGGTGGAGGTCGGCGAGCGCATCGAAGAATCGCTTGCAGATGTTGCCGACATGTTCGCCGTGAGAGGGATCCGATTGATAACGTTCGGCAAGGATGCGTGACGAGCGCAGGACTTCTTCGCCGAAGGTTTCGGCAAGGTCCTCCGAAACAAGCAGGTCGTGCAGGAGACCTTTTTCGTAATCGCTTTCCGGTATGCGCACCTCGGTGAGCCTCAGCGCCTCGGCGACGGCGAGATTGATTTCGAGAGCGGGCAGGAGCGCCTCGGCAGTTTGGTAATCGAGTTGGTAGCGGCGAACGATTTCCGCGTCGCTGAGATTGGCGGTGTCGCTGGTGAACTGGCGCAACGACTTGAGCGGGCAGGCGTTGGCGGGGTTGATCAGTGATGGCGCGACCGACTGAATTTCGTGGCCGATCACGACCATGCCATCGATGCGAATGTCGGCAAAATCCAAGCCGATTTGCGCGATGTTGCCGGAGGTGTGTTCGCGGATCACACGCAGCAGACTTCCGCCTTCGGCGTGGGATGCTTCGACCGCCTCGCGGGTGCGATGGGTGCCCATCCGGTAGCTGGTGTAGCGGGTGATGAGACCATTTTGAAACAACAGTGCGCGCGTGTTGCCGGGGCCTACATGGAGTACGAGCGTCGCGCCTTTTTTCATCCCAGGGAGATGACTGAGTCGGCGGCGGGTTTTGAGGTAGATCAGGCGCGTCATTTCGCCATCGTCGATCGCGCCGAGGCGCAAACCGCATGCGACGCGGATGCGGTTCATGAAGGTTTCCTGATTTTTTGCCTCGCTGAGGATGTTGGTGACGGCGGC